>SDWK01000549.1 GCA_004195335.1 Shewanella sp. | reverse complement strand
ATCCTGCAGTCTTATAAGTTGAATAAAAAACGCTTCACGCCGCTGTCAAAAAAAACAATGGACGAAACAATGCGTTTTTTTAGGGAAGGCGCGAAGGGGCTTGAAAAAAACGCAGATATACCCGTGAGAAATTTCAGGGGGTTTGTCATGCTCAAATGTGCTGATGATGTAACCCCGATAATACCAACGATCGTAGATTTGTTATCCCAAGCTGGGCTTCATCCTCGCGCAATGGATGATAGCAGCCTTGTGCAGTGGGCTAGTGAGTTTTTGAACGACAAACCAGCAACCAAACGAACACACCATCCAACTAGAAAACATGACCAACTATATACAAGAGATAAAGCATTACGTGAAAGCTGTGTATCCAGAGAAACCGTGGTTGATTTTAGAGGTAAATATCCGAAAATCGGTGGCCGGTACGCGGCGTGCCTCACCCCTAAAGATATTCCAGAATCAATAAACTCGTTGCAAGCTAATAACCTCTTCGGAGGTATAAACGGCCTTGCAGAAGACTCAGCACAACTTAACTTTCCTTTTCTTTACAGCATTAACATTGTTTTTGACGATGTAAAAGAAGAGCTAGCCAATAAGGCTAGAATAACAATGGGGCAATCACTGGCCGGTTCATTTGTAGATGCGATTGAAAGACGAATCAAAGAGTTTAGAAGGTATCAATACGATCAATCAGGAAGTGGACGATATGTTAAATACATCCCTACTCTATGGGTTTTTGGCGAAACAAAAGAACGGATAGAACGTAACATAGGTCGTGCGCGTGCTGTTTGGCATCGCAGCGAATCAGGCAGCTTTGAGCTTGAACAAGAACACACGTTAAACCTACCGCTGTTTATTGCAAGCCTCCCAGGTGGTCTTTACAACATCCACGGCAACATCAACAGCATTGATAGACACTACTATGCATCAACAGCAGCAATGGCAAAGCTGCTGCCCATTCAAGGCGACTTTATAGGTAACGGTCGGCCGGTTACGCTTGGTGTAGGTCGAAAAGGGCAACTGATAGGCCTTGATGTGTTTGCACCAGGCTCCACTAACCACAACTTTTTAGTCGCGGCTGAATCAGGCGCAGGAAAATCTTTCACTCTTTCAACCATGCTAAGTGATTATTTTTTTGCTGGTGACAAAGTTAGAATTCTCGATTTAGGCCGCTCATACGAAAAACTTTGCTCCCAGGTAAATGGCAAATTCATAGATTTTAAAATCCATGCAGAAGGAGCGCCTTGTATTAACCCACTGGATTTCGTGTGGCGCGATGAAGAGGATTTCCAACAAAACACACTAGCTGCTGCAACTGTCTTTGGTGAAATGATCTACGCCAAATCACAAAAACAACTCCCAAAAGAAGAATGGCAGCTAATCAAAGCCGCCTGCCGCTGGGCCGTTTCAGACGAAGGCCGACAAAAAGGCAGAAGCATCGATGGAGCAGATGCCATTTATGATTGGCTAACAAATTACAAGGAATACACAGAGGGTACTGTTGATTATTTAGAGGAGCTGGAACAACAAGCGAGAATGATGGCTTTCAATATGAAAGACTTTACCTCGCACGGACCTTATGGAAAGCTTTTTGTTGGTGAATCAACATTTTCTATCGCTGATGATGATTTTGTAGTTGTCGAATTGGACGACATTAAAAGCGATCCAGAGCTGTTTGGCGTGGTCATGCTGCAAATGATGAACGCTATAACGCAAGACCTATACCTGTCTGATAGAAAACAACGCCGGTTCGTTCTAGTTGAAGAAGCAGCTACTTTGCTTAAAGAGCAAGGGCAAAGCGATCTGACCCGCCTTGCATCGATGGTAGAAGAAGGCTACCGCCGTGCTCGAAAGTACGGAGGGAGCTTTGGCACTGTTTTGCAGTCCATTCTTGACCTACAGCTCATGGGAAATCTAGGTAAGGTAATCCTATCGAATGCCGCCTATAAATACCTGCTTTCATCAAAGTCAGGTCAGTATTCAAAAGCGTGCAATGAAAAGCTACTTGGATACGGTGAGTTTGAAGAGGGGTTATTAAACTCCCTGGTAAACAATAAGCCCCACTACTCAGAGATATTTATAGAAAGTCCTCAGGCAACAGGCGTAGTGCGCCTGATCGTTGATAAGTGGCGCTACTGGGTCAACACCACAGAAGCGCACGAAGTAGCGAAGTATAACGAACTTATCAAACAGAAATTAACTCCATACGAGGCGCTACAACGGTGCTACGACGAATCGTAATTACAATCGGGGTCTTATTGCC
>SDWK01000286.1 GCA_004195335.1 Shewanella sp. | reverse complement strand
GGTTTGCAAAGTACCCGCTTTTCTCTAAAACAGCCGGGGTGAAGCGAAAAGCTCCATGAGGCCGTTGCGGAATTGGATTACCATGCTGCGGTCTGATTTTCGCGTTACAAAGTACAGTTGTTTTTCCTGTGCGGATGTTGAAAGTGGGCTTTTTTGCCCGCTTTTTTTATTTTTGTTAGCAAAGGGCCGATATGGCTGAAACGGTAATTGAACAAATAGAAGCAGTTGTTCTTCCAGTCCTTGATGAATTGGGACTTGAGTTGGTGGAGGTGCAGTACCGGCGGGAACAAAGTGGCTGGGTTTTGCGACTTGTCATCGACAAGCAGGACGGCGTTAATCTGGATGACTGTGGTGCAGTCAGTCGGGAAATCAGCCAGCTTTTGGACATTGAGGATTTTATTGATCAGGCATATAACCTGGAGGTGTCCTCACCGGGACTTAACCGGCCCTTGAAAAGTATGGCGGGATTTGAACGTTTTGTTGGGCGTTTAGCCAAGATAAAAACAACAGAGCCAATTGCCGGTGAGCACGTTTTTATCGGCAAGATAAATAAAACTGAAGGAGAATCGATTGTTCTGGAGGTTGGCACCAAAGAGGTGACAATTTTGTTTTCTCAGGTCGCCAAGGCCCGATTGGAAGTCGAATTTTAGAAAACCTTTATCATAGTGAGCAGATCAGGGGATTAGCACCGGAAGAGTGTGTGCGGGTTCCAATTTGCCATGGAGTAGGAATTATGCCGTCAGATTTGAAAAGAATAATTGAGCAGATCAGCAGGGACAAGGGAATTGAGAAACATTTACTTGTCGAGACCATTGAAGAGGCAGTTCGTTCGGCCGCCAGGAAGAAGTTCGGGAACCGCAGGGACATGGAAGTCCAATTTAATGACGAACTCGGCGAGGTTGAGATTTTTCAGTTTCGCATGGTGGTGGAAACGGTTGAGGATGAGCAGACTCAAGTTTCACTTGAGGAGGCAAGTGCCCTGGATCCTGGCGTCAAGGTGAATGATGAAATTGGAACCAAGATGGATAACATTGCTGATCTAGGCCGGATAGCTGCCCAGTCTGCCAAGCAGGTGATTATCCAGATGATGAAAGATGCCGAGCTTGATGTCATATACGATATGTATAAGGACAGGAAGGGCGAGATTGTCAATGGCATTGTGCAGAGGTTTGAGCGGGGCAACATGATTATCAACCTTGGCCGTACCGATGCTATTCTTCCCCATAGTGAACAGATTCCCAAAAGATCTTTTCGTCAGGGCGACAGGATCAGGGCTCTGCTCCTTGATGTGCGCCAGAGCGCCAGGGAACAGCAGCTTATTCTGAGCCGAACTAACAATGATTTTTTGATAAAACTCTTTGAGATGGAAGTCCCTGAAATTGCAGAAGGCATAGTGAAGGTCATGGGAGTCAGTCGTGAACCAGGTTTCAGGGCCAAGATTGCAGTGTCCTCCAGTGAGTCAGATGTGGATCCGATTGGTGCCTGTGTGGGTATGAAAGGGTCAAGAGTGCAGAATGTTGTCCAGGAACTACAGGGGGAAAGGATTGATATTATTCCCTGGAGCCCTGATCCAGCTAAATTTGTACCCAGCAGTCTGGCGCCGGCTGAAGTGGCAATGGTTTTGGTTGACGAAGACAAGAACTCTCTCATGGTAGTTGTTCCGGACGACCAGTTATCTCTAGCCATCGGGCGTCAGGGACAGAATGTGAGATTGGCTTCTAAGTTGCTCGGCTGGAATATTGATGTGAAGAGTGAAGCCAGGTATGCCAAGCTCGAAGAGGACGGCTACAGGTCTCTTCTCAATATTGAGGGAGTGGATGAAGGTGTGGCTGATATTCTTTATGACGGCGGTTTCAGAGCAGCGAGCGATTTGAAAGGTATAGACCTTAATGAATTGGAAGGGCTGAAAGGTATGAAACCGGAACGGGCGGAAAAACTCGTTGAAGCCATTGGAAGCTATTTGGAATCTGCTGCTGCCCAAGAGTCTGAAAAGGAAAGTGAAACGGAAGACGCTGAAGCTGAAGCACCCGCGAAGAAGAGCTCGGGCTCAGATAAGGTCCGTGTGTCTGAATTGGCCAAAGAGGCTGGCATGAAAAGTAAAGAGTTTGCAGATAAGCTTATTCAACTTGGCTATGAAATTAAAAGTTATCGTTCATCCGTGGATGGAGAGACTGCCGATAAAATACGGCAAGAGGTTTTAGGCCAATAGGTTTTTGGGGAATTTCAAGGAAGCAATTAGAGAAATTAATTGATTCCTGCTGAAT
>SDWK01000015.1 GCA_004195335.1 Shewanella sp. | reverse complement strand
GTGCTGCACCTATTCGATGTCAGCCCCAGCAGTAAACCTTGATATGTTTTACTACTTCGGCATCAAATCCTTTCATGATAGATAAACGGAATCATCCTGACTATCACTACTGATATTTAATGCACCTCTACTTCTCAGGACGTTAATTGGAATGGCTCCAACAAACGTGAAGGTCATAAAAACATAAGCGGCTTTGAGGATTCTACCCCAAAGCCGCTTATTGTGATCGAGTTCACGCTTAATTAGTGCAAATTAATGAATGAGCAACTCACCCGCTACATTGCATCTACATATCTACAGGAGCTCAAGCAGTTGTGGAACCGCCTCAAAAAGATCGGCTTCCAGACCATAATCGGCAATTTGGAAAATTGGCGCTTCGGGATCTTTGTTTATTGCGACAATAACTTTTGAATCTTTCATCCCGGCAAGGTGCTGAATGGCACCGGAGATCCCGACTGCAATGTAGAGATCTGGCGCGACAATTTTACCCGTTTGACCCACTTGAAGGTCATTAGGAACAAAACCCGCATCAACGGCCGCACGAGATGCGCCTAATGCGCCACCCAGTTTATCGGCAAGCTGCTCTAGAATAGCGAAGTTTTCACTGCTACCCAAGCCTCGACCACCCGATACCACCACTGAAGCAGCACCCAGTTCAGGGCGTTCAGATTCTGTCAGGCTCTGCGATACAAACTGAGATAATGAGTCGCTGACTTTTTCGATTGATACCGTTACAGCTGCACCATCATTAGCCACGGCATCGAATGAACTAGAGCGCACGGTCATCACTTTCTTATCGTCAAGACTCTGCACTGTAGCCAACGCACTACCCGCATAGATTGGACGAACAAAAGTATCAGGGCTAACCACTTCAACGACTTCTGATAATTGAGCAACATCTAAAAGCGCTGAAACACGAGGAAGTATATCTTTGCCATGACTCGTCGCCGCAGCCAAAATATGTTCATAGTCTGAAGCGATACCCACAATCAACTCAGAAGTATTATCTGCAAAAGCATTAGTATATACAGCCGCATCGGCAACTAATACACTTCTAACCCCAGACAGTTTAGCGGTCGCTTCAACAACGGCTCCACATTCGTGTCCTACAACCAACACATCCACATCACCGCCGATAGCCTGAGCACAGGCAACCACTTTGGCAGTATCCAGTTTTAAACTGGCATTATCATGTTCTGCTATTACTAAAATTGCCATTAGATCACCTTCGCTTCATTTTTTAGCTTTTCAACAAGCTCTGCAACAGACGCAAGCATCACACCACCTTTACGCTCGGCAGGCGGCGTCACTTTCAATACTTTGTGATGGGATTTCAGATTTACCCCTAAATCATCAATAGAGAAGGTCTCTAATGGCTTACGCTTGGCTTTCATGATGTTAGGAAGCTTGGCATAACGGGGCTCATTCAAGCGCAAATCGGCAGTAACGACGGCGGGAAGCGGCAGAGTAATGTTTTGTAATCCACCATCAATCTCACGGGTAACAGCTAAGTGACCTCCCTCAACCTTAAGCTCTGAAGCAAATGTTGCCTGTGGCATTTTAGCTAAGGCTGCTAACATCTGGCCAGTTTGATTATTATCACCATCGATAGATTGCTTACCTAAGATTATAAGTTGTGCCTCTTCTTTACTCTGCACAGCGTTAAGTAATTTTGCTATCGACAGAGGAACCAACTCCTCATCCGTTTCAATATGAACGCCTCGGTCTGCGCCTAAAGCCATAGCGGTACGTAACTGTTCTTGCGCCGCTTTAGGGCCCACAGTAACCACAACAATTTCAGAAGCCACTCCCGCTTCTTTTAAGCGTACGGCTTCCTCTACAGCAATTTCACAAAAAGGGTTTATCGCCATCTTCAAATTTGCGGTATCGACACCTGTATTGTCAGCATTAACCCTGACTTTTACATTAGCATCAACGACGCGCTTAACTGGCACCAATACTTTCATAGGGCTTCCTTTACGTCATATTTTAGCGGAGTTGGATGTAGGGATGAACCTACACTTAAGTCGTTCACTTTACGTGCTGTTAACGTTAACGTCAACAGCGATTCAAACGACTGTTTGCATTTTTGATATCAAGTTTGCAAAAAATGGTTATTTTAGGCTGTTTTTTGGTAATTATTGCTCATTTAGACAATCAAGTTAATTATCGTTTATAAGATATATTTATATATTGGAGAATAAATACAAATACTATTTGATACTTGCTCTATTAATTCCTATTATTACCCATCAGATATATATC
>SDWK01000250.1 GCA_004195335.1 Shewanella sp. | reverse complement strand
CAAGCTCCTTTCGAGGACATCACAGAAGCTAAGTATTATGAGCTAGAGAAACACCTAGTCGCCATCAACCTCCTTGACGTAGTTGAAGAGGAAGATGAGACAGACCTCTCTGGTGAGATAGCTTGTTCAGGTGGTGCTTGTGAAGTCACCTTCTGAGACCTTTAAGATAGACATGAGAGTGAGACGTTGCCAGACTAGGCATGTCCGAGATGGTGTTGCCCTGCTCTCTCAACACAAGACGGATATAGAGGAGCTGGATGGTACTATCACACTTGGTGAGTGGGAGACTCTAGGCTCCTTCACTAACTACGGGGAGGTCTTTGACCCCAAGCCCAGTTGGTGGCGTAGACTACTTTCTAACAGGCACAAAAAAGGGGCCGTAAAGGCCCCATTCAATCTCAAACGGAAAAATTAAAGCATGTAATTATCCGGCAACGTTTTGATTGCCGCGACACCTGAGTCGATAGCAGCCTGGGCCACTGCTTTAGCGACATTAGACAGCAAGCGTGGATCCATTGGTTTAGGGATCACATAATCTGGACCAAAGCTTAATTCACTGACATCCGGATAAGCCGCTAAGACCGAAGCAGGAACGTCCTCTCTAGCAAGTGCCGCAATGGCATTGACCGCTGCTATCTTCATCTCATCATTAATTGTCGAAGCACGAACATCTAAAGCGCCACGGAAAATGAAGGGGAAACAAAGTACATTATTGACTTGGTTAGGGTAATCGCTTCGACCCGTGCCCATGATCAGATCTTGACGAACATCATGTGCGATCTCAGGTCTAATTTCAGGATCTGGATTTGAACAAGCAAAGATAACTGGTTTGTCCGCCATTAACGCAACATCTTCAGCACCAAGCAGATCTGGACCCGATAGGCCCAAGAACGCATCGGCGCCTTTAATCACTTCTTGCAGTGTGCGCTTATCGGTATTGTTGGCGAACAACGCCTTATACTCGTTGATATCTTCACGACGGGTGTGAATAACACCTTTTCTATCAAGCATATAGACATTTTCACGCTGAACACCACACTTCACCAGCATTGTCATACAGGCGATAGCTGCAGCCCCTGCGCCCATACAGACGAAGATCGCTTCACTTATCTCTTTTCCTTGGATCTCGAGCGCATTAATCATGCCTGCCGCGGTAACGATAGCCGTACCGTGTTGATCATCATGAAACACAGGGACATTGCAACGCTCGATCAACGCCTTCTCAATTTCGAAACACTCAGGCGCTTTAATATCTTCAAGGTTAATACCACCAAATGTATCGGCAATGGCTTCAACGGTATTGATAAACTCTTCGGCTGTACGATGTTTAACTTCGATATCTGTCGCATCAATATTAGCAAAATGCTTAAATAGCAATGCCTTGCCTTCCATGACTGGCTTAGAAGCTAATGGTCCTAAATTACCTAATCCCAAAATAGCAGTACCATTTGAGATAACCGCTACCGTATTTCCCTTCGCCGTATAACGATAAGCATTATCAGGATTAGCGGCAATTTCACGGACAGGCTCTGCAACACCTGGGCTATACGCAAGTGCGAGATCCATGCTGGTTTCTGCTGGTTTAGTCAGGCAAATAGCGGTTTTACCTGGTACTGGAAATTCATGATAATCGAGGGCTTGTTGACGAAGATCTGACATTTTTTTTATCCTGAAAATGCGACAAGTTAACTTTTCATAGGGGTCTGCAATCTCCCTACTCTTTAGGCATTACAAGATGAAGGGGACTGATTTGGCTAAGATACTCGAAATGACACACTTTTTAAACATAAGATTAGTAAAATTCAAGCGAAGCCAAAAAATAATGCTCTAAGGTCTATTTTGTAAACTTATCTGCGAAGGATGACTGCTGATCAACTGCCACTTTTTGTAGGAATAATACAACGAACCACGGACAATTACGCGGCTTTCAAGCAAGTTAAGGTTCAAAATGTTGCTAAACTTACCAGATTCAGCTCTAGGTATACCAACATAGAACTTTTCATCTAAAATAAGCCACAAATATTGGCCTTTTCGTTCATATCCGGTAACGACCCCCATGACCTCGCCCCATCGATTACGATCGCTTCGACCTAACTCGTCAACCGTTTTGGCGCGATAATCAGGATGAGACCATAATCCCAACTTCTTATCCCGGGCTGTTAACTCAACTTGATTTAAACAACTCCAAAAATAATCATTCTGATAAACCCGAGTCTTAGCAAAACCGTGACTCAATAATATCTCCTGCAGATGCTCGCCCTTTTCAGTATAAACATAGGCCAAAGTGTGTCCATAGGGATCCAGTCTCTTCTGATCGAAATACAAATTTAATACCTGACCTGGTTGGAGGTATTTCTGTAGGAAGTGTCGCGCTTCTTTTGCGTATGGCTGTGACAGTTCTGGATATTGAAAATCAATTTCCGGCGTGTCTATGCCAATCATACGCACTAAGCGGCCATCTTTCAGGGTTATGGTATCGCCATCATTAACGTATTTAAGTTCAACCTGCTCATCATAATGCGTGGGAGCACATAAGGCGGACGTCAGACCCTCGCTCTGCTCTTTGCTCTCTTGTTGGAGGAGATTTGCCTGCGCAGCTTGAGTCGTCGATGGAATAGATAAGGCAAGGGTCAGAAAAAACAGATAAGTCAGTGACCTCGAGGAAGACGACAATTGAAAAGTATTCATATGACTTCCTTGTGGCTCGGTCAGATATTTAGTGTAATTGGTATAATAACAATTGCATGAAATATGTACTTTGGATAAAAATATATCTTCAAACGAGAATAACAAAAAAGGCGCCATAAAGGCGCCTTTTCAACATTCATTGTAGAAATACTTTTAAAGTAAAAGTTACTTCTTACCAAGAGCACCAAAGCGCTTGTTGAACTTATCAATACGTCCACCAGTGTCCGTAACTTTCTGTGTACCTGTGTAGAATGGGTGACATGCACCACATACGTCCAAGTGCAGATCTTTACCTGCAGTTGAGTTTACTTTGATAATGTTACCACAAGTACAAGTTGCAGTGATTAGTGCATATGCTGGATGGATATCTGCTTTCATTGGGATTACCTTTATAGTTGAAGGCCATGTCGCTCTCCCAACCCGAAGTCGGACACCACATGAAGTTAATAAAATATTAGGCGCGAAATTGTACATGAAGTAAAAATAGATACAAGATAAAAAACAGGTAAAGAAGTCAACAACCAGACCTTTCAAGTTAAAACCTTTAAAAATAGCAGCTTAAACCAAAGCTATATTCCCCTTAACTATAAGCCTTCTATAATTTTTCGTAGGTTACTTTTGCCGCCTGATTATCATTGTATTTTTCTTTGAGAGACTGAGATGGACAGAGCAATGTAACATCGGCTCTTAGGCCACTAATCTCACCTTTATTGAAGGCTTTAGGGTTGGCCTCGAAGATAGCCAGCATGGCACCATAGGTGCCAATCCCCCACTCTTGGCTATATTGAACACCCATTCGCCACAGGGTCCGATGACCATCATAATCAAGCACACAGTTATCCTCCGTAAAATCCGCAACAGCTGGGCTGTCACTCGCCAGTGCTGCGAGTAACGTCGCTGAGGCTGGTTTTACCGTTGAAGTATGAACCCCGACAGCTGATTTGATGTCAGCTTGTTGCTTAGTCATCGTCTCTCTTGCCTTAGGCTTATGATTTAAAGCTTTATCACTCAACCCCTTTGAAATTTGCTCATCACTGAACAGGGGGAAGGTTTTAACTAATTGCCACTGATTCACCCGGTGCTCCTTAACGATTAACCGTGCAGAGGGATCGGTAACATCATCGACTCCGGTCAAGAGCAACATAAAGTTATTGATGGGTTTAACCATTAAGCGTTCATCACCATGGATCTGACGAACAATAAACTGCATCTTATCTAGGTTTTCATGCCCAGAGACTATGTTAACCCTTAGCTTAGGGTATTCACCTAAACCAGACAGTCGCTGATTAATACTCACATGAGTTATTTGAGCATAAGCCTGGCTAGCCCCAAGAAACTGAATGCTTATTAAGAGAAATGAAAAAACTGCGATTTGGATTATTCTTGTCATTGAATCTGTCCGCCTATAGATAAGAGTAGCCCTTGACCAACAGGCTGAGTACACTTGCCAGTATCCATTGATAAATCTTGTCACCTATATGCCCTTGTTTGTCGAGGTTGCCCTGCCTGTGCCTATGCGGCAAGCCTTCAGTTATAAAGTACCTGAATCCATTTCATGCCTTCCTAAAAAAGGGATGAGAGTTAAAGTACCCTTTGGTCGTCAACAATTAATTGGTTTGGTCACGGGCATTTCCGATACCTGTAACTTAGCACCTCAGCAGATAAAATCTATCATCGAACTGTTAGATGATGAACCGCTACTACCCGATTCACTTTATAAACTAACCGCTTGGGCTGCAAGGTATTACTTCTGCAGCTTAGGTCAAATGCTCTCGCAAGCCATTCCGGTCGCGTTGCGTAAGGGCGCAGAAAACGCATCAAACACTACGGATTTCTGGCATCTGACCCCATCAGGCAGGTCTGCATCACTCGATACCCTGAAACGCGCTCCAGCACAGAAGAAGGTGATGGAGCATCTGCTCAAGGGGGAATTGACACAGGCTGAAATCTCCAGTTTAAATTTGAGTAAATCGGCGTTAAAAGCTCTCCTGGAGAGAGAGTGGATAACCCAGGATGAAAGGGTCAACACTATCGATCTTTCCTGGCGAGACAAACTCGATCTCGGTGAGGATCCTTTAACGCTTAATCCGGAACAAGCCATTGCAGTGGCCATGCTCAACCAACAAAACGGTTATCACTGCACGTTACTCGAAGGCATTACGGGATCGGGTAAGACAGAGGTCTACCTGGCCCTGCTGGAGTCGATTCTCGGTAAGGGGAAACAGGCACTGGTCTTAGTTCCCGAGATAGGCTTAACGCCACAAACGATCAGCCGGTTCAAAAGCAGATTCAAGGTACAGGTCGCCGTTATCCATTCCGGGCTAACCGATAATCAAAGATTAGCGGCATGGCAACAGGCAAAATCCGGTGAAGCCGCGATCATTATCGGCACTCGCTCAGCCTTGTTTACGCCCATGGCTTTTCCGGGAGTCATAATTCTAGATGAAGAACATGATTCCAGCTTCAAACAACAAGAGGGCGTCGGTTACCATGCCCGCGATCTTGCTGTGATGCGTGGGCATTTAGAAGATATTCCAGTCTTACTCGGCACCGCAACGCCTTCCCTCGAAAGCCTGCAAAATGCACTCAGTGGCCGTTACAAACATTTAGAACTGGGACAAAGAGCGGGTAATGCTGAGAAAGTACGTCAAGGCATCATAGATATCAGCAATCAGCCCCTTAACACAGGGCTCTCACATGCATTGCTTAACGAGATGCGTATCCATCTCGACGCCGGCAATCAGGTCCTGTTATTTTTAAACCGAAGAGGCTTCGCTCCGGCGCTACTTTGTCACGAGTGCGGTCACCTCCATGAGTGTGACCGATGCGATGCTTTTTTCACCGTTCATCAGTCGATGGGCGAGATCCGTTGCCACCACTGTGGTAATCATTACGCCATTCCAAAACAGTGCCACAACTGTGGTAGTACCATGTTGATGGGGCAAGGCGTTGGCACTGAGCAACTGGCCAATGTATTGGAGAAAGAGTTCCCGAAATATCCGGTGGTCCGAATCGATCGCGATACTACCAGCAGAAAAGGTGCACTCGAAGCACATCTCAACGCTATCCATAAAGGC
The DNA here is from genome assembly GCA_004195335.1 of Shewanella sp. Classification (GTDB taxonomy): domain Bacteria; phylum Pseudomonadota; class Gammaproteobacteria; order Enterobacterales; family Shewanellaceae; genus Shewanella. Next base: position 14,636 of record SDWK01000250.1, on the reverse strand, counting down.
GAGTATAAGATTCTCGTCGGCACTCAGATGCTGGCCAAAGGACACCATTTCCCCGATGTAACCCTAGTCGGTTTGTTAGATGTCGATGGTGCCCTCTTCAGTGCCGACTTCAGAGCGCCTGAACGTTTCGGTCAACTTTATACTCAGGTATCTGGCCGTGCAGGAAGGGCCAGAAAGCCGGGCACAGTGCTGATGCAAACCCATCAAGCCGATAACCCTGTGTTACGGGAGTTAATGCATAAAGGCTATGGCGAATTTGCTCGCGGACAACTCAATGAACGTAAGCAAGCCTTGCTTCCGCCGGCCTGGCATATGCTGCTTATCCGCGCCGAGGCACATCTGGCCATAGACGCCGATACTTTTTTATCCCAAGTTGCCGAACTCTTACCGCAAAACGAAGAGAGTGAAGTTATTGGACCTATGCCCGCCCCTATGGATAAAAAAGCCGGTAAATACCGTCGACATCTTATTTTCCAGACCAAGTCGCGCAATCAATTACAGCGTGCATTTGAACATGCCTTACCACAGATAGAGTCGCTACCTTTGGCGAAACGTTGTCGATGGAGCTTAGATAGAGACCCACAAGACTTGCTCTAATCAGGCCTAACTTGGCTTTTATTTAAGCGATAATCAGTAATCGGCAACTTTTAGGTAAAATAAAGTCATAAAAGTGATTATGAAGATAGCAATTGACCGTCACTAGCGGCTAAAATGTGCGGTTACCCCTAAATCTTTTTATCATTAGTAAGTGCCGATTAACGCCAATGAAATCACATATTCAATCTTTACTCATCCAATCACTAGACGCCCTTAAACAACAGGGTATTGTCCCAACTGATTTTGAAGCTCGCATTCAGGTGGACCGAACTAAAGATAAAACTCACGGTGATTTCGCGACCAACTTGGCAATGATGCTCACTAAAGTCGCACGTAAGAATCCAAGAGATATCGCCCAGTTGATCATCGATAGTCTTCCCCAAGACAGTCAGGTGGCAAAAGTTGAAATCGCCGGACCTGGATTTATTAACTTTTTCATCGATGAAAATGCCCTCACGACTCAGCTAATGGCTGCATTAAATGATGATCATTTAGGGATTCAATTACCAGAACCACAAACCGTGGTTGTCGATTACTCCTCGCCAAACTTGGCCAAAGAGATGCACGTGGGTCACCTACGTTCAACGATTATTGGCGACAGTGTGGTGCGAGCACTCGAATTCCAGGGCCATAATGTGATTCGTCAAAATCACGTGGGCGATTGGGGTACTCAGTTCGGTATGCTACTGGCTTACATGGAAGAGTTACGTGCCGAAAAAGGTGAGCAGGCACAGATGGAACTCTCGGATCTGGAAAACTTCTACCGCGCGGCAAAAGTCCGTTTCGATGAGTCTGAAGACTTTGCGAACCGTGCTCGCAAGCTGGTAGTTTCATTGCAATCAGGCGACGAGTATTGCAACAAACTTTGGCGTGAATTCAACGATATTTCACTCAGCCATTGTCATGACGTTTATGAGCGCTTAGGCGTTAGCCTGACACGCAAAGATGTCCGCGGCGAAAGTACTTATAATGACGATCTGCAACAGGTGGTTAAAGATCTCGATGCTAAGGGTCTGTTATCTGAGAGCAATGGCGCTAAAGTCGTGTTCCAGGATGAATTTAAAACCAAAGATGGTGACCCACTACCTGTCATTATCCAAAAAGCAGATGGTGGCTACCTATATGCCACCAGTGATTTGGCAGCAATGCGTTACCGCTCAAATGTGTTGAAAGCCGATCGTGCACTCTATTTTGTCGATCTTCGTCAGGCGCTGCATTTCCAGCAGGTATTTAAACTCGCACGCACAGCTGAATTTATTAATCCCGATATGAGCATGGAACACATGGGCTTCGGCACCATGAATGGCGATGATGGCCGTCCATTTAAAACTCGTTCCGGTGGGGTTGTAAAACTGGTTGACCTACTAACTGAAGCCGACACTCGAGCACTCGAACTGGTTCGCAGCAAAAATCCGGATATGGATCAGGCCGAACTGGAAAAGATTGCCAAAGTGGTGGGTATCAGCTCGGTAAAATATGCCGACCTTTCCAAAAACCGCGCCAGCGATTACATCTTCAGCTTCGAACAGATGCTCAGCTTCGAAGGCAATACCGCACCTTACCTCTTGTACGCTTACACGCGAGTCGTGGGCATCTTTAAACGTGCCGCAGATATCGACCTTAGCGATGCAAAAATGCAGCTGGATCATGATAAAGAGAAGGAGTTGGGCAACAAGTTAGCTCAATTTGCAGAAGTGCTTTCTCGCATGGTCACCAAAGGTCAGCCCCACGCGTTATGTGGTTATCTGTTCGAATTGGCAGGTGCTTTCTCTAGTTTCTATGAGGCTTGTCCGGTACTTGCGGCAGAGTCTGAAGAGCAGAAGAAGAGCCGCTTACTCCTGTCTCAGCTCACGGCGAAGACCCTCAAGCAGGGCTTAAACCTGTTGGGTATTGAAACGCTGGAACGCATGTAATCTAACTTTTTGTAATCTAAACAATGCCGGGGATCTTAAATTAAGATACCCCCGTCATTGAAGCTAAATACAGAACAGAGAAACGGTATTACAATTCAATGAAAAATCACGACTACGCCAATAGAAAACCGGCCAAAGGAAAAGGCAAAACAGCACGAAGAAGCAAGCAAGCGCCCGCTCCCAGACGCTTTCCTGTTCTTTTATTGCTTATTACCGTCAGCCTGCTCGGTGGATTTGGATACTTTCTATGGAGCATCAACGACAGCGCAGAAACAACGAGTCCTGCCGTAGTAGAACAGCCCAAGAAGACCGTCGTAAAAAAGGATCCTAACGCACTCCCTCCTAAGCCAAAAGAGAAGTGGACCTATCAGCAAGCGCTGGAAAATAAGCAAGTAGAAGTCGATATCCCGGAGAAAACGGCACCGACTCGACCTTATCAGATGCAGTGTGGTTCATTCAGAACCAAGTCTCAGGCTGAACAGATGAAAGCGGTTATTGCCTTTCAAGGCTTATCAGCCAATGTCCGTAAAGTTAAAGGCACAACAGGCGATTGGTATAAAGTCAGCTTAGGCCCGTACGATCGTAAGCGACTGGTGGAAAAACATCGTCATGTCTTGCAGGGTGCAGGTATTAACGGCTGTATCATTTTATACTGGGAAGGGTAAGCCCTACTATGGGAAGGGTCTAGGCTCTGAGACATACCAATCGGTATAATGCGACTGCGTAGCGGATAGACGGGTAATAGCAATCAATATAAAGATGTGATCGCTCAGCGAGAGTTTAGCGCTTCAGAGGCAAGGCCCTTTATTGCTCCTGCATAAAGGGCATTCACAACATCCGTGTTGTTCGCCGCGAGTGAAGGGCATAGTTGTTCTACGTTTAAGCTCGTTAACGCAGCATCAGAAGCGCTAAAACTCGCCTTTCAGGAGTGTTTTTGGCTGCCTACTTCCTCGTTGAATAGCTTCACAAGGGATCACCATTACATCATCTATTCGCCTTGAATTAGTTTGCCAAAAATAACTCTGAGTAGATCACTTTCTTATACTGATTGGTATAAAGCCCTAATTGACGCTACGCTTGCAAGCTAAGTCGATGCCCTGCAGGACAATAGATGAAGTAGTCCCCCAAACTTAACAGCCGCGATGTTTTATCTCTTTTACCCTATTTTCCTTGATATTTATCCAACGCCCCCCCATATATCTTTTATCACCCACTGACGAGCATTGACTCGCCAGTTTGAGAAGAGGATTCATTAGTGACCACAATCGTATCAGTTCGCCGTAATAACCAGGTCGTCATCGCTGGAGATGGCCAAGTATCACTTGGTAATACTGTGATGAAAAGTAACGCCAGAAAAGTTCGTCGCCTTTATCATAATAAAGTTCTGGCCGGTTTTGCTGGCGGCACCGCCGATGCTTTTACCCTATTCGAACGTTTCGAAGCTAAATTGGAGATGCATCAGGGACACCTGATGAAAGCCGCCGTGGAGATGGCGAAAGATTGGCGTAGCGATAAGATGCTGCGCAAGCTTGAAGCCCTGCTAGCAGTAGCCGATGACACATGCTCATTGATCATTACCGGTAATGGCGACGTAGTTCAACCAGAAAACGATCTTATCGCAATCGGCTCCGGAGGCAACTTTGCCCAATCGTCCGCGATTGCACTGCTCGAAAATACTGAACTTAGCGCGTTAGAGATTGCCGAAAAATCGCTAACCATTGCCGGTGGTATCTGCGTGTTCACCAACCAGTTCAAAACTATCGAAGAATTAAATTACTGATCGAGTGCCGTTGAATTTGAACCACAACAGCGGCGCACGCTCAACACTGATGCTAATGCATGAGGAAAGAATATGTCTGAAATGACCCCCCGTGAGATTGTCCATGAGTTAGACACTCACATCATTGGCCAACATAATGCTAAACGTTCGGTGGCTATCGCTCTGCGAAACCGCTGGCGTCGTATGCAACTGGATGTCGATTTTCGTCAAGAAGTGACACCAAAGAATATCTTAATGATTGGTCCCACCGGTGTCGGTAAAACCGAAATCGCCCGCCGCTTAGCTAAGCTGGCAAAAGCGCCTTTCATCAAGGTCGAAGCCACTAAATTTACCGAAGTGGGCTATGTCGGTAAAGAAGTGGAACAGATCATTCGCGATCTTACTGATTCAGCGATCAAGATGACCCGTGAAGAGCAGATCAAAAAGTGCAAATTCAGAGCCGAAGAGACCGCTGAAGAACGTATTCTCGATGCACTTCTCCCTAAACCTAAAGAAGATTGGGACAAGGAAAAGGCCGATGATTCGGCAACTCGTCAGATCTTCCGTAAGAAGCTTCGTGAAGGTCAACTCGACGACAAAGAGATCGAAATTGACGTTGCAGCACCTCAGGTCGGCATCGAAATCATGTCTCCTCCAGGCATGGAAGAGATGACAAACCAGCTACAAAGCATGTTCCAAAATATGGGACCCGGTGACAGCAAGCGTCGTAAGATGCCAATCAAAGAAGCTTACAAGCTTATGATTGAAGAGGAAGCCGCTAAACTCGTCAATCAAGATGACTTGAAAGAACAGGCCATAGAACTGGTTGAACAACACGGTATCGTCTTCTTAGATGAGATAGATAAGATCTGTAAACGTGGTGAGACTTCGGGACCGGATGTATCACGTGAAGGTGTACAGCGTGACCTACTGCCTTTAGTTGAAGGTTGTACGGTCAACACCAAACACGGCATGGTCAAAACCGACCATATCTTGTTTATCGCCTCCGGTGCATTCCAGATGTCTAAGCCGTCAGACTTAATCCCTGAGCTACAGGGACGTCTGCCTATTCGTGTCGAGCTTAGCGCCTTAACCGCCAATGACTTCAAACGCATCTTAACTGAACCTCATGCCTCACTCACAGAGCAACATATTGCTATGATGGGCACTGAAGGCGTTAAAATTGAGTTCACCGAAGACGGCATCGAGAGCATAGCTCAAGCCGCGTGGCAGGTTAACGAGCGTACCGAAAATATCGGTGCCCGTCGTCTGCACACGGTGATGGAGCGTCTGATGGAAGATCTATCCTATGACGCGTCTGACAAGTCCGGTAACACCTTCGTTATCGATGCTGAATATGTCAGCAGCCACTTAGATGATTTAGTGCAAGACGAAGACCTAAGCCGCTTTATTCTGTAAGGCTGCTATTACTCGCTATAAGCTAAAGAGTCACGAGCCGAAGCACAAACGCTTCGCTCGTGACCTTTCATTCCCGCCCCTCTAAATTACAGCTCTATCGTGCCCAGTCCCCTCCTAAGCACCAACTCTCCTCCCTACATCAGTTCAAGTGTCTGCAATGTATTCCAGATCAATTTAACCTTACAAAATGTAAGTGAACTCTATTGGCTCAACTATAATTTAGCTCAGTGAGAATGTATCGGTGCGTCTGACGGATTAGGGGCTGTTTATGAATGCTATCTTGAATTTGACCGTGAGGCTCAAATTACTACTGGGCTTTGGTTTGGTTATCGCAATTTTCATCATAAGTTCGAGCATAGTGTATATGCAGCTGCAGAGCATCAACACCACACAAAACCGGCTGTTAGAACTCAGGACACCCACTGTACAGGCCGGAATGAATCTTGAGGCCGCCATCACTCAAACTTTATCAGGCCTGAGGGGCTACCTTATCCTTGGTGGCGATCCAAGCAAGGCTAAACTATTCATGGATGAACGGGCCCAGGGCTGGGATAAGTTAGAGCAATCCCTCATGAGCCTGGAGCGTTTCGCAAAGAATTGGACCGTGGCCAGAAACATAGATCGGCTCAATGAGATGAAAACGATTATCCGCCAGTTTAAGCAAGCACAGCAGCAGATTGAGGATATCGCTCATACAGATAAAAACATCCCCTCTTTCGATATTCTCCTCACTAAAGCGGCACCTACGGCGGCCAGAACCCTGACCGCGCTAACCGCTATCATAGAGAGTGAAATGGCAAATCCGAGTGATATCGAACATAAGCGATTCCTCAAAACCTTAGCCGACAGCCGGGCTGCATTTGCCATGGGTTTAGCTAATATTCGGGCCTACTTACTTTCCGGCGATCCTATCTTCAAAAACAAATACTTAGAACTAAAGGGCAGAAGCGATAGCTTAATGCTGGATCTCGAAAGTTCAATTGACTTGATGTCGGTCGAACAAAGAGAGCTGTGGGATAGCTTTAAGCAGGCCAGAAGCGAATTTACCCCCTATGTAATGCAGATGTTTGCTTCTCGCTCCAGCGCCGAATGGAACCAGGCTAACCATTGGCTTGGTACCTTAGCGGCACCTAGAGCCCGTAAGATAAAGATTATTCTGGAAGAGATGCGAATCTCTCAGGCAAACCTTTTTAAAGCCGACCAGCAAAGCCTAACCGAAGCGAGTGACACGTTGAACTTTGTCTTACTCCTTTCTGGCATGCTGACGATCATATTCGGTGGTGTTATCGCAGTTGCTATCAGTCAATCTGTCACCCGGCCACTGGGTGGTGAACCGGCTGAAATGGTCGATATTGCCAACAGCATAGCCGAAGGAGATCTGACCTTAAGCTTTACCCATGCCGCCAATGCGAAAGGTTTGTATCTGTCTATGTATAAGATGCACGCCAAGCTAAAAGAGTTGGTCAGCAACATAGCCAGTGCTGCCGAACAGTTAACCGATACCGCCGTTCAAACTTCGGGGATGTCTGAGCAGACCAATAACAATGTTCAGGAACAGTTTCAGCAGACAGAGTTGGTCGCCACCGCCGTTGAGGAGATGACAGCTACAGTCAACGAAGTTAGCCTCAACGCCTCTAATTGCCTCAGTGTGATACAGGAATCTGAAACAACCATTAAGGAGGGGCAGGAAAATGTCCTGCAAACGGTCGGTAATGTTGAAAAGCTTTCAGGCGATATCAACGATGCCACAGAGGTAATACTATCTCTGCAGGAGAAGAGCGCCCAAATAAACTCGGTCTCCGAGGTGATAGGCAGCATAGCCGAGCAGACTAACCTGCTGGCCTTAAATGCCGCCATCGAAGCCGCAAGGGCTGGAGAGCAAGGACGAGGGTTTGCCGTGGTCGCAGATGAGGTCAGGGCACTGGCCTCCAAGACTCAGGAGTCCATATCGAGTATTAACTCCGTTATTCTGTCGCTCCAACAAAGTGCAGATGAAGCCGCTACGGCGATGCAGTCGAGTCAAAGCAGTGCTGAAAATACGATCTCTAAAGCGAGGAGCTCAGGTGAGTCACTCTCAAAAATAGCCGAGTCGAGCCGGCAGATTGTCGATATGGCGAGTCAAATATCCGTAGCGTCAGAGGAGCAGGCAAGCGTGACCTTAGATATCAGTCAAAACGTACAGATGATAAGAAGCGGAGCAGAACAAACATCGATTGGTGCATCCGAGATGGTTAAGACCAGTGAGCAGCTGTCGACCCAGGCTAACAGCTTAAAATCTATGGTCGCCTCATTTCGTTATTGATATGTATGGGGCCACACAGATCCAACCCCATGACTGATTCTTATGATCAAAATTCAGGACTTTTTACCTTGAAAGCGCTACCCTGTCAGCACGTTTAATTTGAAGCCACGACGACAACTGCAACTATGACGAATCCTGAATCACCTATGGTTACCGCCCTTAAGCTTAAACGCAAATCACGCCAGCTCGAGATCACCTTCGATACGGGTGAAACTTTTACGCTCAGCTGTGAGATGTTGCGCGTCTACTCCCCTTCGGCCGAAGTGCATGGACATGGCAACCCGGTATTAGTCACCCACAAGAAAAACGTCAACATTAAGGAGCTGACTCCTGTTGGCAACTATGCAGTGAAAATCACCTTCGACGATGGTCATGATACAGGTCTATTCTCATGGCAGATTTTACACGGTCTCGCGACTAACCAAGTCGAACTATGGGAAAATTATCTAGCCAGACTGCGCGCAGCTAAAGCCAGCCGCGAGCCATTAATTGATATGGCAGTTAAATACTATAAATAGTGAAGGGTGCCGGCCCTCGCTCAAGCTAATAAGGCTCTGATATTAAAGAGATACAGAGCCCTATAGCCTAATTTAGACAAACCCTACTAGCCTCTTTTCTTTCTCATCGTTTGATTCACCGACCGCCACTTCCCCACCCGTTCAAAACGTTTCATTGACCTCTACCAGCTCAAACTTGCCATCCCACCGGTTTATGTTATTCACCGGATTATCCCTTAGTCTGCAAAAGTAGTTCAGAGATGTAAAACACCACACCTATATGGCAAAAACAACATGAAAAAACGCTTCTAGAGGGATCTCAATCACAGCGAGATTCGACACTGTCATTTCTACTAGTGATACCGACCAGATACACCTCCTATTCTTGTCCAACTTATTAGAACAACAAGGAATAGATGATGAAACGCAATTCCATTATAGCGATGTTAGCCCTCAGTTTTGCCCTTGGCGGTTGTGGCAGCGATGACTCCTCCACCCCAACGCCTCCGATCCCACCCGAGCCACCGATTGTAAAACCAGATTATGTCTTTGGTGGCCCGATTGAAGATGAACAAAAACTAAATAAAGTCATTCAGTTTGCCATTGTAAAAGGTTTCAGTCCCCTAGATGAGCCTGCTGCAGCCAACAAGAGCAAGACAAATAGTTACTCGAGCGGCCATGAGGTAGAAGGCGTGCTCGAGTCTAAAATGATTGAAGATGCGGCTAAACTGGGACTTAAGGTTGACTACCTGCTGCCACCAATAGCCATCAACATGTCAGGCGTAAAGATCGACTCCATACGTTCGGATCTCTTTCAGGATGGCCATGGTTCGGTGATGGACCTATTACTTTGGGCAGCGAAAAAATATAACCTCAATGTCGAGTATGAAAAAGATGACAACCTAAAGACTCATTTTATTACCTCGATCGAAGGCATCACTGGCCTACCTGAAGCGGTAGATTCTGACAATCTGGGTAAAACAGAGGGGCAAGGCTGGAAATACCTGGTAGGTCCTAGCATATGGGAACATAAGAAAGAGGGCAGCTTCGAGACTGAAAGTTACTATTACAAGGAGGAGGAGATCTATTTCCGTATGGATCACCACCCACTTAAGAACGAGATGAGTATCGTTCTGGTTGCCGCGCAACCCGGTGAGATGGACATTCGTAAGACGAAATACCAGAAAGAGATGGACCGTTTAGCCGGAAATGGTGGCAAGGTGATTATCCCCGAGATCGTCATCGACTTTAAACCAGCTAAGACCACGGCAACAGGCGAGATCCTTATCCCGAATCAACGTGCGGTATTTAAGGATATCGAAGTCACCCCCCATAACCTCAGAACCGACATCTATAAAGAGGGCGTAATAACCGAGCTCGATGCCTGGTTATCTCTGGTCGAACAACGTCCCGATCTAAAGATCGATTGGTCTTACTGGCCACGTTTGAGCACCAATTCAAATGTTCAGGGCTATGTTGCGACGGCGATCAGCTTTAACGGCCGTGACGATCTGGGCAATATTGTTAACGAACGATATACTAACAACGGCTCTTGTGGGTTTGTTCACCATACGGGTGAGTGGGAAAACTATATGGACTCAGGAGCCCAAAATGGTCTCTATCAATGGGTCATGTGCTCAGCCAGAACCGACATGGGCGGCGATGAATACCGTGAAGCCTGTTATGGTAAAGTCCCCGGCGTTCTTGGCTATCGTGCCCACCGCTACGGTGAAGGTGAGCAATATGAAAACCATAACCCTAAGGGGCGTGGTTATATGAAGTTTGGTTTACCTTTCGGTGGTAACGACCCACACCTGACTGGTGATGCCATGATCATCTATGGTCCTGAATACATCAACTATATTGGTGCAGCCTTCGGGAATGGTTACGGTAACCAAGAGTCGACTTCTGGTTGCGATGCCGAAGCTCCTGAGATCGATCCGAGTCGTATCAAAGATATCAGCCAAGCCAGAGCCCCATTAATGTCGTCTCATTTTGGTTGGAAAATACCGGATTGTACCACCTGTCACAATGCCGCCAATAGCCATGTGGTTCAGGATATGGCGCCATGGGAATGTGCCGAGTGTCATGGTAATAATGGTGCACCTGACAGTCATGGCGAGTTACTAACCTGTGGTTTCTGTCATGCCAAGACATTAGCCAAACACGGTGATGCTTACTCGACCAAAGATGATTACTACAGTGAGCAAACCAACTTTAAAGAGCCTGAAAGCTGTTTGACTTGTCATGTTGAAAAACAGGAAGGCACTCAGTAATTTTTATATTAATCAGAGGAAGGTAACCCCTTCCTCTCGATAGCAGAGGAGTCGTTATGTCTGCGCAACAAAGTGGGTTGGTCTGTAAAAGGATCATCGAAAGCTTTCTGGAAAAACTGGCACCCTTCGGTATAGAGCGGTTTTACTATTGTATTGTTCCAGATGAATTATCGAATGTTTGTATTGTTCCCGATGAGCAAGCCAATATTCAAAACTGCGACGGTAACGAAGAGCTTCACATAGCTAAGATGATCGATCTGAAGAAGATGCGTTTCGCCGTCGCCTCAGATCCAGAAATATTAAAGTTTCGGGAGGAGTTCCTACATCGTTTTGCCAAAAATGATGAAGGATACCAACTCTCAAGCCCCTCAATCCGGAAAAAATATAACCCCTATATATGGCCTGAAAACACCATGCCACAACGACGAAAGAAGAGCTTCGAGCAGCTACTTAATTTGTATCAAATCCGGACCAGAATCAGCTTTTATCACCCGGTGAAAGATAAAAAAGGTTGGATAGGGATCTATAAACTCTTCTCATGTAATGGCCGAGAAGAAGTGATTAATAGCATGTCATCGGCATCCAATGAGCTGGAGACGCTACTCAAGGTGTTTGCCGAAACCTTTAATGCCCTAGCATTTAAGACCATCAACCCCATCTCTAATTTCAGAGTATTATCCCCTACCTGTGTAGAGATACTCTCATTAGTCGCTCAAGGATGTTCGAGTGAAGAGGTAGGGAAGCAACTCTATATGAGCGAACGAGGTGTCAATTATCACCTCGACAGAGCAAGAGTCATTTTAACGGCCAGGAACCGGACGAACCTCGTCAGTAAGGCTTATCAGAGTGGGTTATTGTAGTTACGAACTACAAGGCTAAGCCAATAGCGATAAGGTCGAGTCCGTTATAACGACTCTATTATCTTGCATCAAGCACACTCATACTGGAATTTGTTCCAACAAGCTATTTAAACTTAATTGAGTTCTGAACCTGAGTGTTCACCTCGAGGGTGAAAATATCGGGTCTGGCATAGTGCCCCACCACATCCAGTACCCTTTTAGAAATGGCGACCGTCTCCAAATCGAGCTCGGCGTACAGTATGCCTTTCTCTTTTCTCATCGGTCCCGCAACGATCTCTCCGCCTGGGGCGACCACGACGGAGTCACCGGGATTGATCCATTCGTCGCTATCCGGATAGAGTTTGTCTTTATCGGGGAAGTCATCGGGAATATCGCTATGCTCAAGTACCACGCCACCGCATATGACCCAGCAACGCCCCTCACGCGCAATATGCTGCATCGTGCCTATCCAACTATCACCGCTGTCATAAGTGGGTGCCACATACACTTCAACACCTTGAGAATACAGGGCATATCTGGCCAGAGGCATGTAGTTTTCCCAGCATAACAGAGTCGAAAGCCTGCCAACGGGTGAGTCAACTACTTTCAGGCTAGAGCCATCTCCGAATCCCCATACCATACGCTCAGGATTGGTTGGCATCAGCTTCCGGTGACGATTGAGTATCTGGCCATCACTGCCGATAATCACCACGGTATTATATAAGGTCGCCCGACTCTGTAGCCCATCACGCTCATTCATGCCACAAATAACAGTAACCTGACTTGCCTGCGCGGCATTGCAAAGCGGAGCAAGCTCACCGGCTTCGATGTTGACGGCACTCTGGAATAATCGGCCATGTAATGCTTCACAGGTTCCCCAATCCCCCCCGGGACGAAGTCGCCATATCCAGGCTGGATACCCGGCAATAAACGCCTCTGGAAATACCACCAACTCGGCGCCTGCTGATGCAGCCTCTTCAATCAATGTAATCGCTTTAGCAATGGTTTTATCGCGATCAAGCAATATCGGAGACTCTTGAACGATGGCGATCTTGGTCATAGTAACTCCCCTTATTGGTTCGAATGACCTCGCTAGGTGGCGTACTTTTACCTCTGGCGAAAGAAGTCTCAAATAACAAAAAATTGAATCTCTTTTAAAGCTAGTTGAACCTCAATAGAAAACCAGTATTTAGCGAGTGCTGATAAGGGGTCCTATCAAATATAACCCCAGTATCAATTCAATGATTAATTCAGGAATGATTGATCCAAATTATGATAATCACCTGCGAGTCGCTAAGTAAAGTAAACGCCATGTGTCATACTGTTAGCAGCTATCTACCAGTAGGGTTAGGAATGTTATTCAATAACGGACTAAAGAAAGAAAATGCAACTCTAAAACAACAACTTAAAGAATTAAAAGAGGGGCATAAACAGGAAGTTAAGGAGCTTGTCGAAGAGTTGAAAATAAAGGATCTTGAACATAATAAATCACTTCAAGATCAACAGCTCAACGCCACCTTAATAGCCAGTAACCTTAGGGGGGGAAGAATGCTCGAAACCATTCGCACAGGACTCGCGAATAGTGCTGAAGAGCTGACTAATGAAAATGAAGCCCTCAAACAACTCGATGAGATGTTCTCACAGACTCATACTGCACTTGTCCAGCTTGAAACCCGCGCTCAAAAAATAAGTGAACAAACCAACAGCACGATGAACTCAGCGATGGCCTTAGATGAGACGGCTAAATCAATAGGCCAGCTTATTGTCGCAATTCAGGAAATTTCATCACAGACCAACCTACTTGCACTTAATGCGGCCATTGAGGCTGCACGTGCAGGCGAAGCCGGACGAGGCTTTGCTGTGGTTGCCGATGAAGTGCGCACCCTCGCGGGTAAAGCCCACGAAGCCAGTGAAAAGATAGAGAGTTTGGTCAATCGTGTCTTAAGCCAAACCCACGAGATTAAAACATCAATTAGTGAGAACCAATTGTATGCGGCTGATATATCGGCATCGTCCGAACAGATAGATGTCGTCGTCAATGAAGTGCTGTCTAAATCTCAACATATGCAGAAAGTAATCCACTTAGCTACTGCACGTTCGTTCCTCGATACCGTCAAACTAGACCATGCGGTATGGAAAAATAATGTCTATAGCCATCTGGAACAACGAGACTATCAAGCCCAAGTCAATAAGCACTCTGAATGTCGTTTAGGTCATTGGTATTTTAACGGTATCGGAGCCGAGCAGTACAGCCACCTAGCAAGCTTTAATGGCTTAAACCCGCCTCATCAGCTGGTTCATGACTCCGGCAGAAATGCGATTAAAGCGGGGCTAAATGGTGATCAGCATACATTGATTAAACATGTTGAAGCGATGGAGGATGCCAGTGAGAGTGTTGTTCACTCTATCGATCGCCTGCTCAACGAAGTCATCAATGATAAGCGCAAGACTTCAAAATAGAGACCCATAATTATACTAATTCTGGAACACAACGGCTAATGTGAACAACTTTAGCCGTTGCTAACAGATATGCGTCAGCAAGAAACCGGTATCAATTAATATTAGTTTAAACTTGCCTCTCAATGGTTATCTCAAACCGCTTAGTATCACCGGCAAACCACTTTTGAACATAGATGGTGCCCATGATTGGCGCTTGGCCAGATTCAGGGACCTCTTGATATCGCACACTATTCTTAGTCTCTTTTTCATACTCAAACATAACGATTTTCTTAGTCATTTTTTTCTCTGTTCACTCTCAAGTACTGCTCTGATTGTTTTGCAAATACCAATCAGTATAAGAAAGTGATCTACTCAGAGTTTTTTTGGCAAACTAATTCAAGGCGAATGAATGAGGGAATGGTGATCCCTTCTGAAGTCATTCAACACCGAAGTAGGCAGCCAAAAACACGCCTGAAAGGCGAGTTTTAGCGCATCCGATGCCGTGTTAACGAGCTTAAACGTAGAATAACTATGTTCTTCACTCGTTGCGAGCAACATGGATGTTGCAAATGTCATTTATGCAGGAGCAATTAAT
>SDWK01000732.1 GCA_004195335.1 Shewanella sp. | reverse complement strand
GAACTACTCTTTATTAGTTGTTCTGCCACGCATGAGGACAAGGCAGCGATACTGAACGTCGTAGGCCCACCTGTAGCTGCAGGAAGTACGGAAGCATCGGTAATATATAAGCCCGGATTGTTATAGACCACGCCCTGACCATTGACTACGCCTTCATCATCTGGGGTACCAAATCCATAATTGAACAGATGCCATAAGGCATTATTATCCATCGTACCCATACCGATACGCAGCAACTTTCCATCGGATAAAACAACTTCTAAGCCACAATAGCTGCTGAAATGATCGCTGAAATAACCGCAACCGACCCCTAAGATCCGCTTCATCCGTTTGAGATCCAGCATAATGCCTCCAGGCACGAGAGGAGCGGCACCAGCATACAACGACACAGGATGTGCGTTAGCGACCTTGGGCACGTCCTGAACCTCCTTCACGGATACAGGGGCTATATCACCTCCAGCAAAAAATTCCAACGGATCACCTGGATTGAACGGGCCGCTGTATTGGTTAGAGATTTCATCAAAACCTGATGCCCATTGCTCGTCAACAATCCCCATAAATTCCTGAAAAGCAGACGCCGGTCTGTTCCTGTCTCTGTAATGGCTTGTCACGTTTATTATTCTCTTATTTTTTATCTATCTGCATGCAATAACTAAAAGCAAGAGATGCGCCAACAACCGCGCCTACAAAAAAAACAGACACAACACCTTGTTTTATATAATAAAAAAATACAGCATACCGGCTAGATGTCTCTCCGCTCAAATGCAGAGCAACAAAATCAATGACTAAATCTATCAAATTAGCTTAAGATATTTATCAACTCCTTAGGTTGTTGTCATCAACCTAAGCTGACTAACAATAAAAAATGCTGTGACGAGATGGGCTAACCTTATGCATGAAAATATTTTCGAGAACTATCAATTTTCCGATTTCCCTTTCACCGATACGCAGATGCAAGATCTAAGAGATGGATTGATTTTCGATCACAGTCAGGCCAAAATTTCGTTGCACGGTATGCCCATGCTGCTTTTGCATACCAATTCAATTTCCAGCTTTCGTCATGAGCTTATTGAATCGCTAGGCATTGCCAAAGCGAGGAAACTGCTGTTCCGCATGGGGCAGCAAGCGGGCACTCTAGATGCCCAAACAGTCATAAAACTGAGAACCAACCTCACCGATGAGGCATTTTTAATGGGAGGGCCTCAGCTGCATAACTTCACAGGGATGACTCTGTGCGAGCCAGTAAAAACGGAAATTGATGTCAGCAAAGGCATATTTTATATGGAGGTTATCTGGCAACGATCAACCGAAGCTGAACTACACATCGAAAAATATGGTAACGAAAACCCGTTTCCTGTCTGCTGGATGCAGCTGGGTTACGCTTCAGGATATGCCAGTGTCGTGATGGGAAGGCCAGTCCTCTATAAAGAGGTTGCATGCCAAGCCCAGGGAGATGAACACTGTCTAATCATCGGCAAATTAGCCGACGACTGGGATGATGACGAAGATGGCATTTTCTCCATGAATTGTGATCATAACGGCCATCAGCCTTTGCATTCCACTAGCGATTCTTTTGAGGCTGACGATCTGGAATCCCCATTTTCCCCTGATATCGTCGGTACATCGGACGCTTTCAGCATCGTGAACCACCAGCTAAATAAAATCTGCTCGACCAACGTCACTGTTCTTTTTCAGGGAGAATCTGGCGTTGGCAAGGAGCTATTTGCCCGCCAGCTGCACGACTTGAGCCCAAGAAAAAATGAGCCGTACATCTCTGTTAACTGCGCAGCAATCCCAGAAGATATCCTTGAATCTGAACTATTTGGAGTTGAAAAAGGCGCCTTTACCGGCGCCAATCGTTCTCGCCCAGGCCGATTTGAGCGCGCAAATGGAGGGACTATTTTTCTGGACGAAATAGGCCTGCTGTCCTATTCCGCTCAAGGAAAGCTGCTCCGTGTTCTCCAGGAGTTTGAATTTGAGCGGCTTGGGGGAGAGGAAACTATCAAAGTAGATGTGAGAGTGATCGCGGCAACTAATGAAGATCTTTATAGCCTATCCCACAATGACCACAGCTTCCGCAAAGACCTCTTTTACCGCTTAAACGTCTGCCCAGTCTATATACCACCATTAAGAGACAGAGCCTCAGACATCCCTCTTCTAATGGATTTCTTTCTAAAAAAATATTGTAAAAAATATAATAAAAAAATAACCGGCTTTACCAACAGCACCGTCAGAGCACTAATGTCATATCAGTGGGAAGGTAATATC
>SDWK01000730.1 GCA_004195335.1 Shewanella sp. | reverse complement strand
TAGTCGCGACCGGCCACCAAGTCCATCTTTTCTTCAGGTACACCCGAATATCTCATTACTACATCTTGTGGCAGGAGGAGCTAACCGTCCACCCCGCTAAATCTATTGGCCAAGCTAGCTCGTGAAGATGCATATCTCGGGTTTTAACGGGCTTTCCTTTCGTTTTATGAAAGGGCTGCAATTGATCTTCAATTACCATTGTTAGTGAGTTACCGGCACTCTTGAGTGCTCGGGATAATGACGGCACGCCATAACCACAGCAACGCAATAGGTGGGCATGTTTTTGCCGTGGAGTGTTGCCGTGATCAAACTGCGCTTTTAAGGCCTCTGTCCAATCAGCAGAATGTACTAATAGAGCTCTCACGGTTTCAGGCCAAATTCCAGGATACTCTGCCATTATCTCTGCCGCCATTTGCGACAATAAAGCAGTCGCCGCGCTGGTCGCTCGGGTAGTCGTTAGCAAGCGTTGATTCATATCCGCATTCGTTGTTAGCAGACTCAAACTGGGCATGTGGGCTGCCGAGAGGTCATCTGCAGCAGCGTTGCCTCCTTCCAACACCAACTCAGGCTTCACAGGCGCTTGTTGAAGCCAGGTAACCGCCGTTGAGCTAAAGGGGCTAAGTCCTCCCTCTGGAGCCAATACACTGTAGTGGTCAGTATCAGGCTCTGTAATGTTCGTTTTTTCGGTATAAGCACCTGCGGTCAATACGTTCCAAGCCTGGGCAGGGTCATGAATATCTTCTACGAGGTTAAATTCCGGGTAGGTTTTCATCTCGGTCAGATTGCCAGAAACATTACCCGCACATACAACGATCAAACGAGGATCAAGACCCTCGTTGACATAATCAACCGCCAAACCATCAAGGGAGGCTGACCAGGCTGAAGGCCTACCCCTATCGCGGGTATCTTTGGCGGACAGCGCCATACTGAAAATCCGATTACAATTAGGCTTATCGATTCCCGGCAGCGACACACCTTGGGCAGTGATATCACCTAGGTGCCTGCCACCATTATCCCCACTGTGGCGTAATAGCTTGACTGACTCTAAACGATAAGGAATTTGATGGGGTTCAGTAGACACCAAAACCTCGGTGAGATCGCCCCAAGCGGCTAAACCTGCCATTTCAGTGCCATGCCCATCAGCGTCAGCGGTGTCCCATTCTGGCTCGACTACATAGCTGTCATCTTCGTTCATGAGGGGTGCGAGTAATGGATGGCCGGCATTGACTCCCGTATCGAGGATACAGATTCGAACGGCAGATTCATCGCTGAACTCAGCCCTCTCGAGCAACTCATCTGCCCAGTCGCGTTGGTCTGCAAGAGGTAGCGCATCGAAAAAGTCTGCGGTCTCTTTTGCTAAGCGTAATTCGGCAATGCTATTAATTATGACTACTGAACTCGATAACTGCTGCCTACTGCCTTTAGCCAGCAATACTGTGCGCTCCGGGAATTCGACAAAGGAACTGGAAACTTCCATTTCTGCAGCTCGGCTATAGCGGCTAAAGTCTTCAATAATTGCCTGGCGATTACCGCGAACGGGTAACCAAATCTCCCACCATACCGTTTCATCATCACGCTGGGGGAATACTTCAGGGTCATCCGTCCAAAGCGCTTCAAGTGTGGCCTGACGAATGGAGTCTATGGTGTTGATCAGAGCTTTGTTGTCAATCGGATCACCATTCTTGTTCTTTTTTTCTTCGAGATAATCCGTGATTTTTTGATCGAGTTTGCCAATTTTTCCTTCAGGTACAAATATTGTGGCAACAGTACTATCTTCCCGCTTTACCACATTCATTATCTCAATAT
This sequence comes from Shewanella sp., assembly GCA_004195335.1. Taxonomy (GTDB): domain Bacteria; phylum Pseudomonadota; class Gammaproteobacteria; order Enterobacterales; family Shewanellaceae; genus Shewanella. Next base: position 463 of record SDWK01000730.1, on the reverse strand, counting down.
TTTTAGCGGCATCCTGGTACTGTTCATTTGCTAGGCTTTGAAATGCCAACTCAATATCTGGCAGGCCTTTGAACTCAATTTGTATTCCGATGGGTCCGGATATGTGATCAGCACCAACAGACTCTTCAATAACCTTACTGGCGGCCTTAACCTCGTTGAGCTCGCCCATTAGCTTTTGGCCATGGGCTTGCCTGTCCAATTCAGGCAAATCAGGACCGCCCCCTCCGCCTCCTCGAGAGGTGAATGGTTCTGCTTGTCCGGTGGAGCCTAGGAAAAAGTGGGGGAGGTTGCGCGAGCCCTGCGACATGAAAATCCTTGTAAGTACAGATTATTGTTAGGTGTTCTGCTGACTAAACTCTCTTCTCTCTTCCAAGGCGTTGAGTATGTCTGACATGGCAGTATGGTCTTTATGCTCAATGAGCATTTCTTTAATGGCTTCATTGGCAGCGCGGGTGATTTCTGC
>SDWK01000461.1 GCA_004195335.1 Shewanella sp. | reverse complement strand
GTCGGCAGCGTCAGATGTGTATAAGAGACAGGGCCCTGGTAAATTACCGTGGCCTCTCCTTCCATATATACCTCTTCTGGAAGTTCTCCGTCAGCATCAAAATAGATGGTAAGAGTCTCCCCGCTTCTGGTATGAACATCAACAGGTGCTTCGACTATCCCCTCGACAGCTCCAACCACAGCCACCGCTGTAGCCCCCGTTCCACAGGCGAGAGTCTCGTCTTCCACCCCCCGTTCATAGGTCCTAATGGCCATGGCCCTCTCCCCCAGCAGAGCAACGAAGTTAACATTGGTTCCTGCGGGGGCAAAGTGGGAGTGATAGCGGACCTCCCGCCCCTGGCCCAACACGTCCTGTTTTTCCAGATCCTCCGGATTGTCCAGAACAAAAATCGTATGGGGCACCCCGGTGTTAACGAAGTGGCCTGTTACCCTGCGGCCGTTCAGTTCAAGCTCGGTTTGATTGAGGCATCGGCAAAAACGCTCTCGAAAATAAACAAAAATAAATTTCAAACGAACGATAGTGCTTTGTTAGCCGCGGTAGGAAAAGCTTTGTCGCAGCAGGTCGATAAGATTTCAGGGCAGAAATTATTGCAACAAGCTGTTCGGTTAAATCCTGATGATAAGTCGATTAACATGGATGCTGTGTTTGAATCGCCCGCGCTTTGGAAGGACGACGATGATTTGACCGCGCTGATAAGTGCGGTTGCAAATGAACCGAATTCTGCGGCCGCCAAAATGTCGCTCATCCTAGGCTATTTAAATAGCAAGCAATTAGACAAAGCTCAGTCTCTAATACACCAGTTCAAGATAGATTATCCTGATGACTATCATGGGTTTAATCTGGAAGGATTGTTGTTTCTGTTAAGAAAAGACTTTCAGAAGGCAGAGCATGCTTTTAGTCAGGCGCTTGCTATTAAACCGGGTGATCCGGATGCTGGCAACAATGTGGCAGTGCTGGCCATTAACAAGGGTGACTTGGAAAAAGCGCGCGAACTGTACCAACAAATTTTGGCTGAGCACCCTGGTAATTTACAAGCCTTGTCTAGCCTGTATGAATTAGATAAGAGTGCCGGCAAGGGGGCTTTAGCCGTTCAATGGCTTGAGGTAGCGGTTGATAAAAATCCGACAGAATTAAAACCTCATCTGATGTTGTCTCAAGTTTATCTTGATCAGCATCAGCCGATCCAAGCGCTCGGCATCAGTCTAAAAGCTCAGCCCCAGTTTCCTGATGACGAGGAGCTTCTGATGCAGATCGGGCAGGCGCAAAAACTGACGGCTCGTTGGAGTGACAGCATAAAAACTTTTGAACGACTACAGCAGATCGCCCCCGATAATCTGACTCCCCATTATCAATTGGCCGATCTTTATGAAAAAACTGCCCAGTATGATCGTGCCGAAGCGGCGGTGCAGAAAGCGTTAGCCATAGATCCAAACTTTCCAATGACGACCCTGATTGATGGCCGCATCAAGCTTAAACAAGGCGCGTATGAGGAGGCGCAGCTAGCGGTTGAAAAACTGAAAAACATTGCTCCAGGTAACGCTCTTGTGGCAGAACTTGAAGCCCAGGTTGCGCTCACAACCGGGCGTCCAGCCGAAGCCATTGCCCTCTATGAGCAAATATTGAAGCTAAGACAAACGAGTAGCTTGACGCTTCAGCTGGCATCGGCATTGTGGAATAACCGGCAGAGCATTGAAGCAATAGCGACGTTGACGCAGTGGCTAACGCGCTATCCTCAGGATATTCTCGCCCATAATTTATTGGCTAATTTTTATTTGCTGAGCAATCGCCTGGATGATGCTGAAATAGCTTTCAGGGAACTTATTCAATTGACGCCAGATAATGCCTGGGCACAAAATAGTATGGCTTGGTTACTGCAGCAACAAGGTGCTATCGATGAAGCTCTGTTGCATGCCCAGCAGGCTAGCAAGCTCGATCCCGCTAATCCACAGATTATGGATACATTGGGAATGATCTTGCTTGAAAAAGGCGACGTGAAATCCGCCAGAGAGATGATCTTGCAGGCTGCACAGTTACTCCCAGGAAATCTTCAGGTTCAGTACCATTTAGCCAAAGACAATGTGGCAAGTGGAGACATGAGCATGGCAAAACAAATTCTGCTACAGGTGCTCGATGAGCGTAACGACCTCAAACCATTCCCGACCCGTGAGCTGGCTAAAGAGCTGATGTCGGAACTCATTCGATTAGAGGGTTAGAATAGGTGGCGGCCACCTGTCTCTTATACACATCT
>SDWK01000464.1 GCA_004195335.1 Shewanella sp. | reverse complement strand
AAAGGTGTAAGTATCAAAGACAAAGATGCAGAAGGTTTTACTAATTCTGAAGTTAGATTTATGATGAATATATTAAATGAGGAATATTTATTAAATAAAAAAGATATAGAACTAAAGAAAAAAAGAAGGGCGTTGAAAAGTTACCGAACGCCCTCTGAGTAATAAATGCAGCAGCCGTGGCAAAAGCCATAGCAAATGCCGCGGCAAATCCAAAGATTAACTGTTCGGCTAACATGCCGCTGTTCAGCATCTTACGCCTCAGTTGATAGGGCCGATTAATAATTCGTTGGGCTAGCTGTAAACGGTCTAATAACTTCTCCCGGCCAAACTCTGTATCATGGGTTAATCTATGATTTTCACTTTCTGCATAGGCCGTAAGATTCTTTATCCTTAAGGAGTACTGCGCCTTATCCTCTTTAGTCGTACTATGTTTGGCTTTTAACAATGCTTGATGATAGTGATAAAGGAGGAGATGATCGGCAAGCTTGAACAGTTTCCGCTGAGATAAGCGCTCTTCATCGTCATGTGCTTGATGAAATTGATCCAAATAAGTCGCAAAATCGAGCAACTCATCAGCCCCCTTTTCTGTCAGCAACTCCAAACTGGCGGCTACCAGATCGGATAATGCACTCCGATAGAGGGTTTTATTAACTTTAGCCACCGCATAAGCCGTTTGCCTGAGAACCAACAAGTCATGCTCGATGCCCTGATGAGTGACAGTTTCAAGCTTAACTAACTTCTGTTGTTGCAGTAAATTACGATAAAACAGGGCGCTACTCATGCTGTCGCTATGCTGTACCAGTTTTGCAGGGAAGAAGAAGAATACTTTCCATTGCAGACTTTTCAGCTCCGGAGGTATTTCGACAGATATCTTCAAATGGTATTGATCGGCAATGGATAGCGACAACATATTTATATAACCCTATTTACCACTGAGTATAAGGTTGCTTCATAAGCATAGAGTTGTAGTATTTAACGTCTCCGGTAACCTCTTCGCCTACCCACTCAGGTTTATCAATAGTCTGTGCTTCATCGATAAGCTCAACCTCTGCGACAGTTAAGCCTTCGTTACTGCCGTAAAACTCATCGACTTCAAAGATAAGCGATGCATGCTCAATGATATAACGCGTCTTATCGATAACCCCAGGCTCACAGATTTTCAGCAGCTCTTCGGCCTCAGCCGTTGGGATCTGCTCTTCCCATTCATAACGGGAAGCCCCCGATTCATTGCCTATCCCCTTGATAGTCAAGAAGCCTTTATCTCCCTTGATGCGAACCCTAACGGTACGCTCAGGAACACTGCTCAAATAACCTTGAATAATGCGCACAGCCTTTACGGCCTGGCCTTTAAAGCTATCATTTTTTACCAGATACTTACGTTCAATTTCCTGTGCCATTTGTTAACCCCTTATTAGTTTGCCAATGGAAGATTTTTCATGCCGATCACACGCTTGATGGCTTGTAAATAATTGATATTTTCCACACCCTCTAAACGTAAATCTGAAACTGTCTTCTTAATATCATCCAGCTCTACAGACTCACTATTTACACTCACTAGGCTGGCACCATTAACCAGTACGTTGGCAACTTCACAGATAGTGTTGTTTACCATGTAGCCATAACGCTCTTTGTGGATCTTAACCGCTTGCAGATCCGGATGTGCATCGATAATCGAGATAAATTCTTCGAAAGAATACTCTTGCTTGGCAAGTGCCGGAATTTCTACCATAAAAGCAGGGAAAATCTCCTCAACCAGCTGTGATTTCGAGATAGGAAACTCCGCTTTCAGTTTTGGATCCCACTGCTCAAGACCGTCAACGGTTTGCACATATGCCTTCACATCCATCTTTCCATCACGAATTTTCGTGTTATTAAGATCATTAGTACGCGACATGATATAGATTTCATCACTTTCACGACGCCAAACTTTTTCAGGTACAGGAACCGATAAACGAGCCATACGCTCCGCTGCTACGCTGAAATCCTGACCAAAAGTGCGAAACTCGAAACGTGGCTTGGATATCTCTCCAATCTTTAACTCAGACATATTTTTTCTTCCCAAATTGTTTATGAATGTTGATGAATAGTGTTGATAAACGAGTTACATGTTATTCTTTCAACGCTTAAAAAAACACGATCTAGATCAAACTTATTTACATGAAAGTTTTAACTTGATCTGACAACTAAAAACACAAAACAAAACAAAGCAAAGCTTAATTACTTAAAAACAGTGACTTGCGAGTGGTGACTACATGCCGCTACCCACAACGTAAAGATC
>SDWK01000201.1 GCA_004195335.1 Shewanella sp. | reverse complement strand
CCTTAATCCGAATACGCTTTATCCCTTAATCTTCCTGTAGACAGGCGCTTGAGCCCCACATTAAAATACAAGTGTTCGATCCTCTATTTCTTCGCTTTAACCATTAACATATTGGCAACCTAAAACAGCATCTGGTCGGAGTTGTTGGCAGGCAGATGCATCCCTAAGATGCACTGGTCTAATAAGTGGATCCTGCAGCTAACTCATTTAGTTGGTCATAAAAAGTGGGACCGTAAAATAAAGAGAAGATAAAGATGAAGTACTTCAACAAGACAATTTTAGCCGTTGCTGTGACACTCGCAAGTTCACAAGCTATGGCAGCAGGATTCCAACTTAACGGTCAATCAGCAACGGGTCTCGGCCGTGCATTTGCCGGTGATGCCGTTATCGCAGATAACGCAGCGGCGATGGCACGTAACCCAGCGGCAATGGCACTATTTGATAGCACATCTATCAGTTTAGGTATGACCTATATTGATACTGATGTTAGCTTGTCAGATGCACAATACTCTTTAGCGCCTATGGGAAGTTCAAACCCTCAAGCGATTCCAGATGTACCTGATGTTGGTGGAGATAGCCCCGTCCCGAATATTTTCATCGTTCACCCTCTGAATGACAAGTGGGCCGTCGGTTTCGGTGTTTATTCTAATTTCGGTACGACTACCGAATATGCAGATGACTTTGCCGCCGATATCTTCGGTGGTCAAACGAAAGTACGCAGCGTTAATGTGCAAAGTAGTGTTTCTTACCGCATCAATGAACAATTTAGCGTAGGCGCAGGTCTAGATCTGGTCTTAGGTTCCGGCGATCTCAACCGTAAATTCCATGGCCAAACCATGCTAGATGTCAGTGCTGAAGGCTATGGCCTAGGATGGCATGTAGGCGCAATTTACGAAGTTAATGATAACCACAGATTCGGTTTAAGCTATCGCTACAGCCCTACTATTGAGGCCGATGGTGACTTTGAGTATCTTGGCCAAAGCGCAGCCAATGATACCTTACACCTGCCTCTACCCGCTATGGCAGAGTTCTCGGGATTCCACCAACTGACCAATCAGTTCGCGGTTCACTATTCGGCCCAGTTTATCCAGTGGAGCGCATTTGATACGTTAGATACCGATGCGTTCGGCACGATCAAAGAGTATAACTGGCGTGATACATGGCACGTGTCTCTAGGTGGTACCTATGATATCAATGATACTTGGACCATGCGTGCGGGTTACATGTATGACATGGGCGCTGTCGATGAGATAAAATCTATCGCGATTCCTGATTCTGACCGTCAGTGGTTCTCAGCAGGTCTAAGTTACAACATGAGTAAGCACTCAGTGATCGATCTTGGTATCACTTATCTGATGGGCGAAGATGTTGATGTAACCGAAACACAATTCTTACCTCCTTTAGATGGCGGAACGCTTCCTTGGGTTGCAGAGGTAAACGGTACCACACGTGCTAACGCATGGTTATATGGTATCCAGTACAGCTACAAGTTCTAAGATCGTGCTTTAACTAAGCCTGATTTGATAATACCAATTGGTATAATATGCCGCACTCACAGTGCGGCTTTTTTGTGCTTTCCCAAAATGTTTCCTACAGTTAGAGTTACAACCCATTAAATCAGAATCTTCATGGCAAAAGTCATCGGATTGGGTGGCATCTTCTTTAAAAGTGATGATCCCAAAGCATTAGCGGATTGGTATAAAGCGCATCTTCAACTTCCGGTGGCGCCTTGGGGCGGCGCGGCATTTTACTTAGATAGTCTCTCATCATTTTCCCGTAGCGGTTACAGCGTCTGGTCACCGATAGAAAATAGTAATGATTATTTATCCCCTTCTGAAAAAAATTTCATGTTCAACCTCATTGTCGATGATCTCGATGGTGCCCTCAATCAAGTCCAGTTAGGCGGCGCAGAGGTGCTCAGTGCCACCGAAGATTCTGAGTTTGGCAGATTTGGATGGTTTATCGATCCAGACGGCAATAAAGTGGAGCTTTGGCAACCCCAAATAGCCCCACACGAACAACAGATATAATCATAGATTTCAATGATAGAAAGCGTAATATGTTGAGACCACCTCATTTGTTCGATGAAATATCATGCAAAAAAATACTCAGGTCTCAGCTTTTATATTAGGTGGATTTTTCTGCCTGGGTCTCATTTTGCTAGGTAATAGCATAGGTCAAAGTCTGATCCAGATGAAATCCATGGAACGGACTGTCACTGTAAAAGGGCTGGCAGAACAGGAAGTTAAAGCTAACATCGCCATCTGGCCCATCCGGTTTACTGAAGTCGATAATGATCTAAACGCCTTATACCAAACGGTGCAAGAAAAAACGGACAAAGTGGTGCTCTTCTTGACCAAACAAGGGTTTACAGCAGATGAAATTTCAACTTCCCTCCCCTCTATCGAAGACAGACAAGCTCAGGGTTATGTCGATCCAAATGTAAGATTTCGCTACGCTGCTAAGGTCACCATTTCCCTATACACTAAACAGGTAGATCTGTTGCTGAGTAGCCGCATTAAATTGATTGAGCTTGCCAAAGACGGCATTGCCATATCGGAACAAGATTACAACAGCCGAACGGAGTTTCTGTTTACCGAGCTTAACCAAGTTAAGCCTGAGATGGTACAAGCCGCGACTCAGAATGCCCGCAAAGTCGCGGACAAATTTGCCAAAGACTCCAATTCTACATTGGGAAAAATTAAGCGTGCTTCACAGGGGCAATTTAGTATTAGCGACCGAGACAGCAATACCCCACACATAAAAAAAGTCCGTGTAGTCTCGACATTAACCTACTATTTAGGCGATTAACGCCTCAGGTTCTAATAAGGAGTCATTGACTCCTTATTGATTTCCAAACCTAGTCCATCGTGTTTTTCTAATTTAAGTGTTGCATCATAAAACCCCATCCATTAGAATAATCTTATGGACTTTCATTGGTGAACTTATTATGCGTATTCAACAGACTAAATTTTTTCTCCCAGCACTTTTAATTAGCTTCTCATTAATGAGCACTCATCTTAATGCTGCGTCAATCCAGACAACCACAGTATACGAAACCGAGCAAAATAAATGGATAGAGTTGGACGCTAAACTCGAAGCAGTGAAAGCCGCTACGGTATCGGCGCAAACCTCGGGGCGCATAATAAAGCTCTATTACGATATCAATGACATTGTCTCCGAGGGGGCATCATTACTCGAGATCACCAGTAAAGAACAGGGCGCACAACTTGTGGGAGCCGAAGCCGATTATGCCAAAGCGATAGCGCTAAATAATGAGGCCCAACAACAAAGGCGTAGATATGAAACCCTGTTTCCCAAGGGAGCAATATCACAAGGCACTATGGATGAGGCTATAGCCAATGCAGAATCAGCTCAAGAGGCTGTGAGAGGCTCAAAGGCCCGCATAATTCAAGCTACAGAATCGCTGAAATATACGGTAGTCAATGCGCCATTTTCAGGCATCGTGACAAAAAGACACGTGGAACAAGGCGAAACAGTCAGTCCAGGGCAAGCGCTTTTCTCCGGCTTTTCCATGTCACAGATGCGCGCCATCACCCATGTACCCCAACGTTATATCGACGCTTTAAAACAGCTCCCTGAGTTTAAAATCCGCCTCAATGATGGTCGTCAATTTACTTCCAGTTCCCTCACCATTTTCTCGTTTGCCGATCCCCAGAGCCACAGTTACAAGGTACGAATAAACCTCCCCGAAAATGAACCCAACTTAATGCCTGGAATGTGGGCTAAAGCCAAATTCAGTGTAGGTATTCGTTCGAGTATCCTTATCCCGACTTCTGCCTTGGTGAAACAAAACGAACTCAGTGCCGTGTACCTCAAACAAGGGGATGACTTTGTACTCAATCAAGTCCGCTTAGGTAATATCCAAGATAATGAGATAGAGGTCTTAGCAGGGTTGAGTCCCGGTGATGTGATAGCCAGCGACGCATACCTGGCACTTCAACATCATCAGGCGAAATAGAGAGATTAAGATGAATCAATCCCAAAACACAACGTCGCCAGAATCAAATTCATCCCACTCAACATTAGGGATCTCGGGCAAAATTGCAGCAGCGTTTCAATTCAGTGCTATCACACCACTGCTGGCATTACTGGGTTTGTTACTCGGTATTTTTGCTGTCATAGTCACGCCAAAAGAGGAAGAGCCTCAGATTGATGTGACGTTTGCCGATGTATTTATTCCCTTTCCCGGGGCGACACCGTCTCAAGTTGAAAGCTTAGTCACACTCCCGGCTGAACAGGTGATCTCTGAAATTAAGGGGATAGATACGCTCTACTCATTTTCGCAGCCCGATGGGGCACTTATCATTGCCATTTTTGAGGTTGGGATCCCGCGCAACGAAGCCATCGTTAAGCTCTATAATCAGATCTATTCGAACCTTGATAAACTCCCATCGGGTGCAGGTGTAGGCGAGCCACTCATCAAACCCCGTGGAATTGATGATGTCCCCATTGTCAGCTTAACTTTATGGTCAAAACAAAATTCAGTTTCTGCAGAACAATTGACTCATATTGCTCATGGATTGGAAACAGAACTTAAGCGCATTCCCGGCACGCGTGAAGTGTATACCTTAGGGTCCCATGAACTTGTGCTTAATGTTCGAATCGATCCGATAAAATTGAATTATTACGGGCTCACCTACGATGCAATTGCCCAAAGTCTGACATCAAATAATCATATCTCCATGCCGGCTTCTCTTGTACAGGGCAATCAGGAGATAAAAGTTCAAGCTGGTCAATTTCTGCAGTCGGTTGATGATGTCAAACAACTCGTTATCTCCGTTTTCCAAGACACCGACGGACAAAGCGCCCCCGTCTACCTCAATGATGTCGCCCAGATAACATTGAAAGCGGATATTCCGGTAAAAAGTGTTTGGCACGGAGATAAAAATGATATCTACCCGGCTGTCACGCTGGCAATAGGAAAACAGCCTGGTGAAAATGCCGTTGATATCGCCGATCAAATATTACAACGTATCGAACAGGTTCAAAATATTCTGGTTCCTGACAATGTCGAGGTTACGGTATCGAGAAACTACGGTGAAACGGCGGGGAATAAAGCCAATACACTTATCTTTAAGTTGATATTTGCAACATCGGCAGTCGTGCTCTTAGTCTTTTTTACGATGGGAAGCCGAGAGGCACTGGTGGTGGGTATCGCAATTATCATCACGTTAGCGACGACATTATTTGCCTCTTGGGCCTGGGGCTTCACATTAAACAGAATATCCCTCTTTGCCCTCATTTTCTCCATCGGTATTTTGGTCGATGATGCCATCGTCGTGGTCGAAAATATTCACCGGCATATGGCCATGGGCAAACAATCTTTTAATGAGCTGATCCCCGTTGCCGTCGACGAAGTCGGCAGTCCTACCATTTTAGCAACCTTTACTGTTATCGCTGCCCTGTTACCTATGGCCTTTGTATCCGGGTTAATGGGACCTTATATGGCACCGATCCCCATCAATGCCAGCATGGGAATGTTGATATCCTTAGCCGTTGCGTTTGTCGTTACTCCTTGGCTGAGTCGAAAACTGCTCAAAAACCCTAACCGAGATAACACTACTTCCGGGACGATTGAAGACTCTGCAGCAAATGCGGCAACCCAAGATGGGACTCACAATCATGTTCAGGAAAACGGCATGATGTTGAGGCTATTTACCCGACTTATCGGCCCATTTGTTCTGGGTAAGCAGGCACGCAAGGCTCGAATAGGGCTCGCGGGTGCCATATTTGTACTGATTGGTGTTGCCACGGCTTTGCCATTAGGCCAACTCGTCATACTTAAAATGCTGCCTCTGGACAATAAATCTGAATTTCAGGTGATGGTGGATATGCCAGAAGGCACACCGATAGAGCAGACACAACGTGTACTTCAAGCACTAGGACGTTACTTGGGTACTGTCGAAGAGGTTGAAAACTATCAACTCTATGCGGGTACCAATGCCCCGATGAATTTCAACGGATTAGTCAGGCATTATTTTTTAAGAGAGACTCAAGAGCTTGGCGATATTCAAGTCAACCTGCTCGATAAGAAGCACAGAGACAGAGATAGCCATACCATTGCACAGTCGGTCCGGGCTCCACTGCAAGCAATTGGTAAACCGTTTAATGCCAATATTAAAGTGGTTGAAGTGCCGCCGGGGCCGCCGGTCTGGTCCCCTATTGTTGCCGAAGTCTATGGTCCGAGCGAAGCGATACGTGAAAAAGCAGCCTACCAATTACAGGCCCTTTTTCATGAGACTGATGATGTGGTAGACATAGACATATTTCTGCCTGCTGCACAGCAGAAATGGCAAGTTATCATCGACAGAAGTAAAGCGAGTCTTTTGGGGGTTCCCTATCAAAATATTGTCAGCCTCATTTCCACCTCAGTCGGCGGACAAGATATGAGCTACTTAATTAAAGATAAACAGAAACGCCCAACACCAATCCGATTGCAGTTAAAGGAGTCAGCCAAACTCGATCTTGAACAAGTATTAAACCTCAAACTACTGGGACAAAATGGTCATTCAGTCCCGGTATCTGAACTGGTGAATATCAAAAAGGGCAAGATTGATGCCCCCATTATCCATAAAAACATGATCCCAATGGTGATGGTGGTTGCTGATATGGCGGGTGAGTTAGATAGCCCCTTGTATGGCATGTTTGAAATGGCCGCTAAGATAGATGCTGAAGATGGATTGGGTTTCAAGCAACACTTTATCAATCAACCTTCCGGTCTCGACTCTATTGCGGTGTTGTGGGATGGCGAATGGAAAATTACCTACGAAACATTCCGCGACATGGGAATAGCCTACGCTGTTGGTATGATAGCCATCTATTTGTTGGTCGTCGGACAGTTTAGATCTTATACCGTGCCCCTCGTCATCATGGCACCGATCCCCTTAACAGTTATAGGTGTTATGCCAGGCCATGCTCTATTGGGGGCACATTTTACCGCCCCCTCAATGATTGGCATGATTGCACTGGCCGGGATCATCGTCAGAAACTCCATCTTGTTGGTGGACTTCATCAACAAGGAAACCGCCGCGGGGGTTCCGTTCGAACAAGCCGTTATTCATTCAGGTGCAGTCAGAGCCAAGCCGATTATGCTAACAGCACTGGCAGCCATGATTGGTGCCCTGTTTATTATCGATGACCCTATCTTTAACGGACTCGCCATCAGTTTAATCTTCGGCATCATGATCTCAACTTTACTGACCCTAGTCGTGATACCGGTTCTCTATTACACAGTGATGAAAAAACATTACGCCTGAGAACTTGAAACAACAGATAACTGACACATTAGATAACGAATAATGTAGCAATTAACAAAATACGCGGAAATTGGTTCCGCTAAAAGGAGATAACAATGTCTATAGAACGTGCAATTATGGCTTTTGCCGGAATGATGGTTTTAATCTCATTAGTATTAACGACTCTGGTTCATGCTAATTTTATCTGGCTGACGGTTTTCATTGGCGTAAATCTATTTCAAAGTGCATTTACCGGATTCTGTCCTGTCGCTATACTGATGAAAAAGCTAGGGGTAAAAACCGAGGCTGAACAGGCTCTAATCAAGGCCAATTGATCTTTCAGATTTGTAAACTCTTGTCCCCTGAAAATATCCAGATAGGGCGCTCGGAGAGGAAAGGTAGACTGGCTCAAACTAAAACATAATAATAACGAAAGGAAATAGTGTGTTTAAACAAATACTAATATCAAAGCAGCGCCTACAACTGCGATACTTTATGATCTTTGCTGCTTTTCTATCTCTCGCAGCCAGTCAGCTAGCCTGGGCCGCCGATAAGGATGCTCAAATTGCATGGGATATGATCGATGCTGGAGCTCTGGTTGTCGATGTACGAACGGCAGAGGAATTTGAAGCAGGTCATCTTCCCAATGCAATTAACATCCCCTTTGAGGCGATCGCGTCAGCATTCAAAGAGAAGAAAATAGCCAAAGATAAATCAGTCGTACTCTACTGCAGAAGTGGACGTAGAAGCGGCATCGCTTTCGATACCTTAGTATCTGAAGGCTATACTAACAGCTACAATGGCGGTGGATATGAAACACTAAAAAGCGCCCACAGCAAATAGCATTTTAGGTTGGGCATCAGGTCTGATGTCCAACCTAGTAGTACAACTTGTCCACTTAAATAACCTGACTTCAGGTTATTTAACCTTAGCTATAATTTTCACAATCAATACCCTCAAAAAAGATAATCCATACAGATTGATATTCAGTTTATGTTCATTCCCCCCTTATCTATTACTTTTGAATCTAAGTTATTCCAAAACGTATAATGCAATTAATTTCTTTTATATTCATACGCTTAATCAAAATCTGTCTCTTATACAAATCT
>SDWK01000467.1 GCA_004195335.1 Shewanella sp. | reverse complement strand
GCATACTTTTTTAAAACTTCTAAATACCAACTCATTTTCAATCCTCGATTATTATCATATGAATAAGTTCTTTTGTAAATTTTACATTAATGCTTTCATCTTGAGAAACCGACAGAAATCTTTTTATTTGCGGAAACAAAAAATTTTTTCGATACTGAAAAGAGTCTACTTCACAAAGAAACTCGATGGCATTTTTCCAAATATGTGACAATTTAATACTTGAAATAACTGCAGCGTAAAATTTTTCCTTGTTTTTATCTGACTGTCTTTTTATGTATTGTGCTGCAAAGAATTCTTGCAAACTTTTGTGCAAATACTCATATTCATTCAAACCATCTTCAATAATAAGGCATGTGATTTTTTCAATATCATCCATGATGCTGTCAGCTAGTGCGGCATCATGCCCTTCCGCCTGCAACGCTCTTTCGGCAAAACCATGAAATTCCATCGCTGAGAATCTTGTTTTATTTTCTTTAAGTGCAAAAAAAGACAAAGCCTCAAAGACTTTTTGAAATGCATAGTCACCTAGATGACTTTTTCTAGGGCGCTCATAACCTGGCTTTGTTGAGTCATGTCTTCTGGTGAGCGCTGAAAATACTTGGTCGTAGAATTCGTGTAAGGTGGGTGGAATATACTGTTCGGACAGGTAAGTTATTGTTAGGAGCGTAACTAGCAATGGAGTTGAAAGTGACTCCTCTATGCTTGGGTTTTTATCAAGGGCACTAATTATTTTTTCTGCATATTGTGTTGACTTTGCAAGTACCCTAATCATCTCTCTTCGTGATTCGGGGTCCTGCTTCTTAATAGCGACCTTATTGAGAAGTGTAGAAGATTGAATCCCTGAATTTGGACGTGAAGAAACAACCAAAAGCAAATTAGGATTCCTTTTAACAATATCTTCTATTGCAACAACTAATGACTGCCTATCTTCTGGATGGATTTCATCAAAACCATCGAGAAGAAGAAGTAGTCTTCCACTACCAATCAAATACTCGAAAACTTCCTTATCAACATCTAAGCCATACGAGGAAATCCTAGAATATAAAAACTCTCTAAAACATTGGCCCTTTTCTTTCTTTCTAAGTTCAATAAAAAAAGGGATCCTCTCTCCAATCTTCAACTCATGTACACATATGTATCGTAATAATATTGATTTACCTTGACCAGCAATGCCTTCTACTAGAATGGGTGACTTATGTTTTATAGTTTCAAATGAATCTAGAACATTCTCTTCGGCACCGAATAAAATTGTTGGACTTACATAGAATTCTTCGAGAGTCAGATCTCGTTCAAGGTTATTTATAGTCCTAACTTTTTCCAAATATGAAATATTATCACTTAGATATGCAACAGCTCTATCTGCCTTAATCTTCTCAAGTTTTTGTTTAACGCTACCTTTTGCACTATTATACAAGTCCTGCACGACTGGCCTCAGTGCGTAGTTCAATGCTAAATTTTGCATTTTCCACCTTTCAAATCCAATTAATACAGCTCATCAAAACATCAGTTGTGATCGGGAGCAGGCTTTGCATATTTGCATTCCCCTGACTTCAACCCACTACTCAATCCTCAGCCCCACTTCCATGGCTTCCCCTTCCCTATCCCACCTCACATGCAAATCCGAATCATCCCCAGGATGAAACACAAACAAATTCCGGTTCGGCTCTCGGGACAGCACGATATCAATCTGGGTCGTGCGGTCCTCTTTCACCAACTGACAAATAACCCCTTTATCCCCATTGGTGTTGATGCGAAACGGATCGGGCTGATAGCCGAAGAGCTTGGAACCGGAGTGGGAATCGAACTCGATGAAGTAGGTTTTCTCGGGGTCGATCTGTTTCATCTCGATAAAGACGGTGAAGTGGTTCGGGTGTCGCTTGTTCTTATGGGTGCTGCGCACGGCTGAGGAGGGCTGGGGCTTGCCCTGCGCATCGATCCAGCCGAGCTTGAAGACGTAATCGCTGACCGGCTGGCCTGTCTCGTCGCGGAAGCGGAAATCGAGCTGAGCGAATCCGGGGCGTTTTTTGCGGGTATCAAGGGTCGCCTCGGCAAGCTCTTTGGCAACAAGGGCATGGTCCTGATCGGTCTTCACCCCGAGGCAGTTCAGTATCAGTTGCAGACTCTGGTGCTTGGATGGGGTGCTGCGCTTCTTGATGCTGTTCATGACGCCGCACTCGGGGCCGGAGTGAACGTACTGACTCAAGGCCGCAAAGGGGACGTCCTCGACTTCGCCGATCTTGCGGAGCTTCCCTTCATCGGCGCGCAGCTCGAAGCGGGCGAAGTTGAGATT
>SDWK01000465.1 GCA_004195335.1 Shewanella sp. | reverse complement strand
GAGCGTGATCTGCACGAAACCGATCATTGGCAAGGCGAAGCGTGGAAACGCCACCTCGATGGCAGGCATATTCCTGTTTTGATGAGTTTGACGCAGATCCGCGCGACGCGCGGCGAAATAATCAACAAAATTGCCGTTTTCAATGACATATCCATACAACGCGAAACAAAGAAAAAACTCCATCAAATGGCTTATATGGATGCATTGACAGGATTACCCAATAGAGCCTGCTTTTACCAGCACGTAGAGCGTATGTTGTTGGAAAATAGGTACTTGGATCGACGTCCTGTGATATTGATGATCGATCTGGATGAGTTCAAACAGGTGAACGACACAATGGGACATCGTGTCGGAGATATATTACTGAGGCAAGTGGCTTTCAGTTTGAAGAGCTGTTTGCGCTCAAACGATATGCTGTCTCGGTTCGGTGGTGATGAGTTCATTGTGATGATTGAGGATTCTGATCGCGACAACCACGAGCTGGTGGCCGAGAAGATACTTAGCATTTTACATAAGCCGTTCAAGCTAGAAGGTAATGATGTTTATATCGGTGCCAGTGTGGGGATATACAAGGTTGAAGATGATTCTGAGGACATTGAAAGTCTGATTTCGAAAGCGGACATCGCCATGTATCAGGCGAAAAATCAAGGAAAAGGGCGCTACCGCTACTTTGATAGTTCTCAGTGTTCCCGTTCTCGACGCAAAGCCGCATTAACGTCAGCATTGCATCGAGCTATCGAATTAAATCAACTGTATTTGAACTATCAGGTTCAGGTTGACTCGCTAAGTCGTATGCCTGTCGGCATGGAGGCACTGCTTCGCTGGACTCACCCGGAATTTGGGATTATTCCACCCGATGAGTTTATCCCACTGGCAGAGGCGAGCGGTCTAATCTCTGTAATTGGTGAATGGGTTCTGCATGCGGTTGGTCTCCAGATTAATTTATGGAAAATACAGGGGGTGCCGTTGCTTCCTGTGGCTATTAACGTATCGGCCGACCAGTTTTATGACGACGGTCTGGTAGAGCGAATGAAAACGTTGATTTCAAATCAACGCCTGAGCCCGAGTCTGATCGAGATAGAGATAACCGAAAGCGCAGCGATGCATAATCCTGAAAAGACGATCACTCAATTGGAATCACTGCGTGACATCGGGATTTCAATTGCCATTGATGATTTTGGAACCGGTTATTCCTCCCTGAGTCACTTAAAAAAACTGCCTGTCTCCAAGCTAAAGGTCGACCGCTCATTCGTAAAGGATATTAATGTGGATCATAACGACCGGGCTATCACGAATGCTGTGATCAAGCTCGCTCACACAATGAAACTGAAAGTGGTGGCGGAAGGGGTAGAAAGCGAACAAGTACGCCAGCTGCTCGTAGCGCAAGGTTGTGACCTTATACAGGGCTACCTGTTCGGAAAACCTGTCCATGCGGATCAAATCCCCTCTGTTATTAGTAAGCTGAAAGTTCAATCAAGCAAAACCTTCCCAGTAGAGCCGAGATGGTGCGCAAGGCCTTGCGCTAAGGCCGTAATGCAGATCGTTCAATAGGCGTGTTGGTGCCAGATTAAACACACGAAGGGCTATATTGCAGTCATTACGATGCATGCAGGATTGCGCCGCTTGTAGTGAGCCAGCAGCATCGCTTTACATGCCCCATAATTTGGGATGGCTATCACCTAACTATCGCCAAGGATCGATCTCAATGAAGCAACATGGGAGTAGGAAGCTAAGGATTACTACTGCTATCAGTGATCATTGTGACAAGAATGAACAAGGCCACCCCGACAAGTGCCTGAAGATAATACAACAAATTTTTCCTAACATTCCTTGGCAGTTCGTAGCTCTAGAGGATAATCGCTGTGTCTTTGACGCTTATGTCGAGCCAAGCGTTGCAGA
Organism: Shewanella sp.; assembly: GCA_004195335.1. GTDB lineage: Bacteria > Pseudomonadota > Gammaproteobacteria > Enterobacterales > Shewanellaceae > Shewanella. The sequence continues at coordinate 392 of SDWK01000465.1, read as the reverse complement.
AGTCTATGGGCAGGAGACGAGTTCGTTATAGTCTGGTTACCGAAATAATGCCCCCTCACAGACCTGCCCTTTGAAGCGGTGCTGACTTCCTGGAAGCACTACCTTATGCACAACCACTACAAGAGACTTGGTCAGAGGCAGAAAACGACCAGCTCCACCAAAATGACTGGCCAACAGCCACCTAGCCGCCCTGTTTCGTCGTTTTATCCGACCGAGGTCGCCAGGTTGCGGATCAGCTCGATCAGCGGCGTCGGTAGCGTGCCTAACAACAGGGTCAGTAGCGCCAGACTGACCAGTGCCAATGAGCTGCTACTAAACCATGGCCGGACTGCTGTGCCGTCGGCTGTGGCGGTCGTTGCCTCGTCGCTATAGGTCATCAGCAGCACCAGGCG
>SDWK01000462.1 GCA_004195335.1 Shewanella sp. | reverse complement strand
GAATCAAGGAGAACATGGAAGAGGTGCCTGGTATTCGGGACCGGCTTGTTCTTCTGTACAAGAAGGGTGAACTGGAAGACATCGCTCCTGATGTCGATGTACTTGCTGCGATGGATATCCATAACCTCAGGAAGGTTGGAAAAGATCGGGCAAAGTTCACTGTCCGTAAGGAGGAGATTGAAGAGTGGTTTGCCATGGAAAAGGAAGGCGCAGCAAAGACTCTCGAGGTTCTGGCAGCTCGACTTAAGGCTAAAAAGAAATCTTCTCCTGAAGCTGAGGTTAAAGGTTCCTCTAACGCTGAAGAGCCGAGTGAGAGTGAGCCGGAGGCTATTGTCGTTAGTGCCGTGTAGGTGATTGGCGGGGAAGCTCTGGGCTGGCTGTATGCATCCAAAGCTTCCCTACCCCTAAGGCGAAATCAACTACTGAAAATAGGCCCTAGAGGTCTGCCACGGCACTAGGGCCTTCAATGAATCTGAAGGAGAAAAGCCATGGCTAGTGAACAAATGACGAATCCGTTTGACTGCAACCGCGAAGGTGCGGGTACTAAGGAGTGGTCTGAGAATAGTTTCAATATTGGTATTGGTTGCTCTTGTGATTGCTTGTACTGCTACGCACGAGAGTTGGCCCTTAAGTTTGCGTGGATCCAAAGTCCCGCAGATTGGAGTTCCGAACAGGTAAATCTGGATAAGGCCAAGAAGAAGCAGAAGAAGTTGGATGGCGTGGTTATGTTTCCCACTATGCACGACATTACTCCCGCATACCTCGAAGGTGCTCTGCTGGCAATTCGGAATCTGATTGATGCAGGGAATTACGTACTGGTGGTCACTAAGGCGCACCTTGAGTGTGTCCAGTCAATTTGTGAAGAGTTCCGCGAAGACAAAGACAAGATTCTGTTTCGGTTCACTATCGGAAGTCGGGACTCTGAAGTTTTGTCCTACTGGGAGCCTGGGGCTCCGTCTTACCATGAGCGGTTGAATTCACTGAAGCATGCGCATGAGGCAGGGTTTCAGACGAGTGTAAGTGTTGAGCCCATGCTGGAGGACAGGCTGCATACTATTGTGCTCATCAATGAGATTTATCCTTATGTGACAGACACCATTTGGATTGGAAAAATGAATAAGATTCGCGAGCGGGTAAAGCCCTCTACTCCCAATTTGGAAATGGCTGTTCGAGCAAGGGAGATTTTCCAGCAGGATAAAGAGATCAAGCTTCTTTATGAGGCGTTGAAGGATGTCGAGAAGGTGCGCTGGAAGGACTCTATCAAGAGAGTCGTTGGTGCTTAACCAGTGGGCTATTGCTGTATCAGGTCTGGAGACCTTGGAGTAGGTTTCATGGGGCTTCAGGCCTGTTTTAACTGATTTAGCCGATATGTATGTTTTCTAGTGTTTTGTTCCAGTCAATGCGGACACTAAGTGCAGTGTTTGCGGTGGTCTGCCTTGGGTGAGGCTCTATCTGAGATCTATATTGATAGTGCTGCTGGATTGGCGCTTATGCAAGTGCCCACTGACAAGGCTAGCGCTGATAGCTAATAGAGAGATTAAGCTTCGCCTATGAAGGTTATTTTCGTAAGGGGAAAGTGATGACTGATGAGTCACCGAATGAAATCAATGAGGTAGATGAGGGCGTTGAGGAAGAGCCCTATTACAACAAATATCTGAATGCAAGCCCGTTCCATTTCTTTAGGACAAGTACGGCTAAGGAAGTGAACGCTTGTGTTGATCATATCTGTGCTGAAGTTGGTTACGCTACTGACTATGCTAAAAAACATATGTTGCTGTATGTCTGCAATCTTTATTCGTGCTGGCTGGAGGGTGATGACAGATACATTTATGTGAGTTATGACAATTCAGAATACGATACAAATTCTGTCTACAATCCTAATGGGATCGGTTCCATAGGTATGCTAAATTGTAGAAGGCACCTTCATGGTAATGAATATATTGAGGTAGTTGATAGATATAAGAATTTTAAGTTCAGCAGTGGTTACAGGACTCGCATAAAGCCAGAAGAGAAGTTAATTGATCTGATGATTGAAAACTTCCATATCACGAAAGATATGTTCTCTCTAGATCCAAGAGAGCCGGTGATGATTCTGAAGGAAAAGGCAAAGGCAGAATGGGTAAGTTACAAGTTGCCTAATGGCACACAACAGAAAAAGCGTATAAAGGTCAAGAAGCGAAAAGAGTATTGTGCCAATTCCGATAGGAATATAAAAAGGCTTAACCGGATCATCAGATACAATAAAACTCTATGGAAAACATATATTGATATAGATATTGATGGTTTCAAAC
>SDWK01000247.1 GCA_004195335.1 Shewanella sp. | reverse complement strand
CTTAACAGCTGATTTGATAACAATTAATTTATTCATTATTCACTAGCTGTATCGCAAAAATGATAAATATATAACGAATCCTATCAAGCAAACTCCATAGCACTATAACTATTCAACTTTTTGTCTCATCCATGTTAATAAGATTAACAATCATGGTATCCAGATCGATTAGGCCAGAATAGTGACGGGAAATTTTTCAGATCTGATTTTTCATTGTCTGCACAAGTTTTACTGTTTGTATCGGATTCATTTCAACACATCGACATCAAGATAGGCAGCGGCAGTCTCTATGCTGACATCATGCAGATGAGGTACCACCCCTAAACAGGGAGCACTCATTAATTCTTGTAAGCTGTCCAAGTTCTCCTGCAGGCAACGGGTATCGCCATCGACGATGTTTGCTACCCAACCTGCGATCTCTAATCCGTCGGCTTTAATGACTTCTTGTGTTAACACGGCATGATTTAAACAACCTAACTTAACCCCGACCACCAAGATCACAGGCACAGAAAGCTGCTGCACCACTTCTGACAGGTAACGTCCTTCACCTAAAGGTAAACGCCAGCCTCCCGCTCCCTCTATGATACACAGCTCACTGTCATTCAAGCCTTCCAGTGCACCGCTCAATCGATTGAGTATCGACTCGGGGCTGATATCGACATCAGCTTGGTTGGCGGCGATGTGTGGGGCAATAGCGGGTTCAAATGAGACCGGATTGACTAAAGCATAATCCAGTTTGATGCTCGATTGCGCCATTAAACTCAGCGCATCACTGTTTCTCAGCCCGCGCTCCGTCCTTTCACAACCCGATGCGATGGGCTTTAATCCTAAGGTTGCTCTCCCCAGCTCTTTAGCCAGGTTAAGCAGTGCAGATGAGATAAACGTTTTACCGCAATCGGTATCGGTACCCGTCACAAAGTAGATCATTATTTGCCTTATTATTGTTACTTTCTTACTGCGCGAATGAGTGCTATCTGATAGGTCAGGGGGATGCCTTGGGGTGTTCTTAACTTTTCCGCTCGTCCAAGAAGTTTCATCCAATCGCCTCGTCCACGTATGCCATGATTGACCACTGATCTGGACTGACTGGTAATTTTGGCATCGGCATGGATTGAAGCCCCAACCCCTTTAATGGAATACAGTAAGCCCTTAAGATCTTCGAAAAAGACCGTTATAGGTTCTAGCTCAGCCGAGTTAATTTGCCACTCTTGAGTGTCAAATTGAGCGGTTATGTCAGACAAGGGCCGAAACTCGTTGGCTCTGAATCCTAGCTGAGTCAACTCAGGCAAACTCCCCTGCGCCACCATGGCTATATGATACTCTCCGGATGGTTTAAGCACCCTTGCCGTACTGTGAAACGACTTCGACAAATCATCACACCACTGCAGGGCTAAGTTCGAATAAACCGTATCGATACTGTTTTCAGGCAGTGGAATCGCTTTAGCGTCGGCACATACCGTCTCATAGGTTGGGTAGTTTATCTTGAGCTGCTCGATCATACCTGCGGCGATATCTAACGCGATCACAGAAGAGACAGGTGAAAACAGACTGAAATCAGTACCCGGCCCCGCCCCGATATCGAGCAAAGTCCCGGTAGGCTTCATCCCCTTGAATAAGGCATCACAAGAGCGCTGTTGCAAACAATTATGTTGATGATAGGTTTTGGCCGCTGCGGAAAATCGCTCTGCGACGACACTGTCATCGACTATCGGTTTTACCCCATCACTCACTACTTCGGCTTTCATCAATCTTTATGCTCACTCTCATTCAACAATGATTCATTTAACTGTTGTACTTTCTCTATCTTAACCAAGCACCAGGGTTAAGGCGCTGACTAATTTATCAATTTCATCATGTGTATGTAACGCTGTGATGGTGATCCTTAATCGGGCGCTGCCCTTAGGCACCGTCGGAGGACGGATAGCACCGACCCAGATCCCGGACTCTCTTAACTGCTCTGCAATCAACACCGTTTTATCGACATCACCAATGATCAGCGGTTGAATTGGCGTTATAGAATCAGTTAGGGTGATGTGGGCTAACCCACAGGCCCGTTTAAAGTAATCGATGTTATCGGCCAAGGTTAATGCACGAGTATTGGCTCCTTGAGTCAGCTCTACCGCCGCCAATGCCACGCTGGCATTCACCGGCGAAATGGCCGTTGAGTAGATATATTCTCTGGCGTTCGATACTAAAAAATCGATTAACGCCTGACTCCCAAGAATCGCCGCCCCCTGACAACCTATGGCCTTACCAAAGGTCACCACCTGCACATCGGCAAGTTCGGCGCTGGCGGGAACATAATTACCGAGGGCGGCCTGAATGCCGAAACCATGGGCATCATCGACAATCAACCAGCTGTTATTTCGTTTGCAAGATGTTGATAGCGCCTCGAGCGGCGCGATATCCCCATCCATACTAAAGATACTCTCGGTGATAACGGCTTGAGGGGAGTATTTAGCCATTAACCGATCGGCACTTTGAATGTCGTTATGCAAAAAACGTTTAAATGTCGCCTTGCTGTCGGTTAGCCCGTCGATAATCGAGGCATGAACCAATTTATCGGCAATCACAGTATCACCGCTATCGAACAAGGTTTTCATCAAGGCAGCATTAGCACTGAAGCCAGAACAAAACAGCAGTCCCGCTTCATGGCCGGTAATTTGGCAGAGCGCTTGCTCTAACTGAACATGGGCGTCACTGTAGCCCGTGACCAAAGGCGAAGATCCACTGCCGACACCGTATGTTTTGGCGCTGGTATTGAGTGACTCAAGCAGCTGCGGCGCTTGAGATAATCCAAGGTAATCATTGCTGCTGAAATTGAGGTAGTGCCTGCCATTCAGGGAGAAACAAACCGACTCCCCCTGCTCTGGCGTTAAGGCTTGTCTGCGTCTCAACAGGCCAGCATCGTTAAGCTGAGCCTGTTTGCTCCCAATCTTATCGAACAAAGAGTGTTTTTCAGCCTTAGATCCGGCGTTAACATCAGACACAATCACTTCAGTCCTTCTGTGTTCAACAATAGTAATTAAAGTGCACCGGCATCATAAAATGCCCCACTTTGTTTATCTTTAATGGCATTGGCCTTAGCACTCGCCTTGGCCAGCACCTCTTTATCATCTTCAACCGTGGCATACTTGCCCTGCTCCGGATGCAGACCCAGACGCTTAAACAGAGTCATGTCTTCATTTTCTTCCGGATTGTTGGTCGTGAGTAGCTTACAACCATAGAAAATAGAGTTAGCACCGGCAAAGAAACACATAGCCTGCATCTCATCGGTCATCTTCTCACGACCCGCCGACAGACGAACCCGCGAATACGGCATAATAATTCGCGCTACGGCGATAGTGCGCACAAATTCGAGGGGATCGAGATCCTCTAAATTCTCAAAGGGGGTTCCCGCCACCTTAACTAGCATATTGATCGGCACTGAATCAGGGTGCTGCTCCATATTGGCCAGCTGCTCCAGCAGTCCCGCGCGATCACTCGCCTGCTCACCCATGCCGACGATCCCACCGGAGCAGACCTTCATGCCCGAAGCACGCACATTGGAAAGGGTATCTAATCTGTCTTGATAGGTGCGGGTGGTAATGATGTCGCCATAATACTCAGGGGAGGTATCTAAGTTATGGTTATAGTAATCGAGCCCGGCTTCGGCCAGCTCTTCGGCTTGGCCGACGGACAACATGCCCAGTGTCATACAGGTCTCCATGCCCATCGCCTTCACTTCGCTCACCATATCTTTCAAATATGGCATATCGCGTGCGTGAGGGTTACGCCAGGCCGCGCCCATACAGAAACGTGAAGCACCGGCCGCCTTGGCACTGCGAGCTTCGGTGATGACCTTTTCAATCTCGATTAAACGCTCTTTCTCAAGACCGGTATCGTAACGTGCACTTTGAGGACAATATTTGCAATCTTCCGGGCAAGCACCGGTTTTAATCGATAATAACCGGCTGATCTGAATTTCATTGGGATCATAAACCTGACGATGTAAAGAATGCGCTTTAAACAGGAGATCATTCATAGGTAAAGCAAAGAGTGCTTCAATTTCATCACGCTTCCAATCGTGGCGCAGCTGTAAATCAGACATTTAACTTACCCTTCTCACTCAATATATTTCTATTTTATGTTGCCTAGGATACCTGTAGGTCGTAATCTGTCAACGCCAACCAGATAAACAGGTTTACTAACGGTCAAAATATGAACAAGTCTAACTTATCGAAAAAACACCCTGAAAGCTCACCTATCGACTTCGAATTTGATAAACAACATATCTGGCATCCCTATACCTCAATGACTGAGGCAATACCGACCTTCGGGGTTGTCTCGGCTCAGGGCTGCGAGCTCACACTCGACGATGGCAGCGTCATTGTCGATGGTACCAGCTCCTGGTGGGCCTGCGTACATGGTTACAGTCACCCGGCCATTCTCGATAAAATGCAGCAACAACTCGGCACCTTAAGCCATGTGATGTTTGGTGGGATAACCCACCAGCCGGCCATCGAACTGTCGAAAAAACTGGTCGGGATCACTAGCCCCAAGCTAACTAAAGTCTTCTTAGCCGACTCGGGTTCGATTGCGGTAGAGGTGGCTCTTAAGATGGCGTTGCAATACTGGCAAGGCAGAAACCAGCCTCAGAAACAGCGTATTCTCACCGTCAAGTGTGGCTACCATGGTGACACCTTTGCCGCCATGAGTGTGTGCGATCCTGAAGGCGGAATGCATACGATGTTTGGTGACAGTGTCACTCAGCATGAATTTGTCTCAGCCCCGCAAACACCATTTGACCAACCATTATTGAATCACGATCTCGATGAGATGCGCGCTAAGCTCATTAATCAGCACAGTGAAATTGCCGCCGTGATCATAGAGCCGATTCTTCAGGGTGCCGGTGGCATGCGCTTTTATAGCCCTGAATACCTTGCTGGGCTGCGTAAACTCTGTGATGAGTTCAATGTCTTACTGATCCTCGATGAGATAGCCACCGGCTTTGGCCGCACTGGCAAGCTATTTGCCTACGAGCATGCCACACTTGATGGACAGACCGTAGAAGCCGATATTCTCTGCCTGGGTAAGGCCCTGACTGGCGGCTATATCTCACTCGCCGTGACCATGTGCACTGATGAGGTGGCACAAGGGATCAGCGACTCCCCCGCCGGTGTGTTTATGCATGGGCCTACGTTTATGGGCAATCCTCTGGCCTGCGCCGCCGCTTGTGCGAGTCTGGATCTTCTCGCCCAAAACGATTGGCAAGACCAAATAAGACACATTGAAAAACAGATGAAGATAGAACTCAAAGATGCCATCGATTATCCAGAGGTCAAAGATGTACGGGTGTTGGGCGCCATCGGGGTTATCGAGATGAACTCAACGGTGAACACCGCCGAACTGCAGCAGGAGTTTGTCGACTTGGGTGTATGGATTAGACCTTTTTCCAACCTCATCTATATCATGCCACCTTTCGTTATCACCTCGGCGCAACTCACTAAACTGACGTCGGCGATGAAGCTGGTTGCCAAAGGAATAACGCCGGGCAGCAAAGAGGCTGGCTTTATCAGCCATGGTTAAACTCTAGTAAGAGAGCCGGATGTTTGTCCTCATCTGGCTTTAATTAGCAAAGTTCATTGTTGATTGTTTACCCGGCTCACTGGCTGTAGCCGGCTATTGCAATGTCATCATCCGGCTCGCCCCACAAACACCGCTCCCTTCTTGCCAGCTCTTACCCTCACTTCCAGAACAGTCTTCTCCAAAGTAAAGCAATTGCTCCAATTTAAAGATTTTCACCCGCTGTAAAAAAGCCCAACACAAGTCACAAAAATTGAGCCACGAAAACATTTATTGTGCAAACGCACAAAAATAAGTCCGATATAGCGTGAAATTCCGTGACCAGACACGAAGCCAGATTGTACGTATTACAGGATAATACTCCAAGCCTGAAATACCACATGGATTAGAGTCTGTATTAAGCCTGGTTTAATGCGCCGCTCTTAACCTACATCACGGCCAATAGAACATAATACCAATAGGTATAAAGGTGTGGTCACTCAGCGAGTGTTTAGCGCTTGTGAGGCAAGGCAACGAGTGAAGAACATAGTTGTTCTACGTTTAAGCTCGTTAACGCCGTATCGGAAGTGCTAAAACTCGCCTTTCAAGGAGTGTTTTTGGCAGCCTACTTCGGTGTTGAATGAGTTCAAAAGGGATCACCATTCCCTCACTCTTTCTCCTTGAATTATGCAGCCAAAAATAACTCTGAGTTGACCACTTTCTTATACCGATTGGTATAACTAATAATACCCAATACAGGGACACCCTATGAGCCAAGTCATTATCTTGTTGGCAGTGATTCTTTTCATTGTCATTGCAACCTCAAAATTCAAATTACATCCGTTTCTCACCTTAATCCTGGCCTCGTTTATGACGGCCTTTGCCTATGGTCTGCCCAGCGTGAGCATAGCCAAAACCATTACCTCAGGTTTTGGCGGCATTCTGGGTTATATTGGTCTGGTCATCGTACTCGGTACGATTATTGGCACCATATTAGAGAAAAGTGGCGCCGCCATCACCATGGCAGATGTGGTGATTAAAGTACTCGGAAAACGATACCCGACACTCACCATGTCTATCATCGGTTACCTGGTTTCCATCCCGGTATTTTGTGACTCAGGGTTTGTGATCCTGAACTCGCTTAAACAGTCGATGGCGAACCGCATGAAGGTATCGAGCGTCTCTATGAGTGTCGCGTTGGCAACCGGTTTATACGCCACTCACACCTTCGTACCCCCGACACCCGGTCCGATTGCCGCCGCGGGTAACCTAGGCTTAGAGTCAAACTTAGGCTTAGTCATCTTAGTCGGTGTCTTTGTTGCGGCCGTTGCGGCCTTAGCAGGAACACTTTGGGCTAACCGCTTCGCCAATACCGAACCCGATGGTGAGGGAGCTGAGGAGCTTAAGAATAACGCCGAAGATTTCGAAGAATTAAAGGACACTTACGGTGTACTACCGAGTGCTAAGCGCGCCTTTGCCCCCATCTTTGTGCCCATTATTCTCATCTGTCTGGGCTCAATCGCCAACTTCCCTACCTCACCTTTAGGTGATGGCATGCTGTTTGATTTTCTGGCTTTCTTAGGTCAACCCGTTAATGCCTTGATGATTGGTCTGTTCCTGTCGCTTTCATTGCTTAAGAGCAGTAATAAAATCAAAGAGTTCAGCGAGCGTATCAGCCAAGGGCTTGTTGTTGCCGCGCCTATCTTGTTGATCACAGGTGCCGGCGGCGCATTCGGTGCCGTTCTTAAGGCTACGGATATTGGTACCTTCTTGGGGACTTCCCTATCGGCACTGGGTATCGGTATCTTTATGCCGTTTATTGTGGCTGCGGCGCTTAAGTCAGCCCAGGGATCGTCGACCGTTGCACTCGTAGCAACCTCCGCGCTCGTCGCACCTATGCTTGGCGATATCGGCCTTGCCAGTGATATGGGCCGCGTCCTAACAGTGATGGCTATCGGCGCCGGTGCGATGACAGTATCACACGCCAATGACAGCTTCTTCTGGGTCGTGACTCAGTTCAGCCGCATGAGCGTTAAACAGGCGTACAAAGCGCAAACCATGGCAACCCTCATTCAGGGTCTAACCGCCATGACATTAGTGTATATTCTAAGCTTGGTATTCCTGTAACTCATTTTTTCTTAACGCTTCGTTTCTGAATACCCGTTATCGGTATTCAGAAGCTTAGCTTATATGACACCCCCACTTTTTCGAATACAAAAGCTCGTGATAGGAACGCCAATGAAAATAGTTATCGCCCCCGATTCATTTAAAGAAAGCCTGAGTGCGATGGAAGTGGCCAATGAAATTGAACGCGGCTTCAAATCGGTCATGCCTGATGCCGAATTTATCAAGGTACCCGTTGCCGATGGTGGCGAAGGCACTGTGCAGTCGATGGTAGATGCGACACAGGGGGATATAATTGAACTTGAGGTCACCGGTCCCTTGGGCAACCGGGTCCGTGCTCACTATGGCATTTTGGGGAATGGCATTTTAGATGAGAGCGCTTCAGGACATAAGAAAACCGCCATTATAGAAATGGCCTCAGCTTCGGGGTTGCACCATGTCAGTGCCGAACACAGAGATCCTGAGATAACGACAAGCTATGGCACGGGAGAGCTTATCTGTGATGCTCTCAACCGTGGCATTCAACGAATTTTAATCGGTTTAGGTGGCAGTGCGACTAACGACGGCGGTGCCGGTATGGCTCAGGCCCTCGGCATTCATCTTTTGGACCGTAATAACAAGGTGCTTAGCGTGGGCGGCGCGGCACTGAGTCAACTTCACAGCATAGATCTAACCGATCGCCACCCCTTGATTGCGCAGTGTGAGTTTGAGGTCGCTTGCGATGTCAATAATCCTCTGTGTGGCGACACCGGAGCCTCGAGTGTTTTCGGACCTCAAAAAGGCGCCACGCCAGAGATGATCGTCACTCTGGATAACGCACTGTCTCAATATGCCGATGTGATTGCACAATCGGGCATAACCGACAGACGTCACAGCCCCGGGGCTGGCGCTGCCGGCGGCATGGGTCTCGGCGTCATGGCATTTCTAAATGCGTCGCTCCGATCTGGCATCGACATTGTCATGCAAACCGTCAATCTGGCTGACAAGCTCAACGGCGCCGACCTCGTGATCACAGGTGAAGGACGACTCGACAGCCAAACCCTACACGGCAAAACACCAATGGGTGTCACGCGTCTCGCCAACGCACAAAATATCCCTGTCATCGCCATCGCGGGCTGTGTCAGTGATGATGCCAACGTGCTTTTGGAACATGGAATGACAGCCATATTTTCTATCACGCCAAGGGCGATGCCCCTGGAAGATGTGCTGGCCAATGCCAAACATAATCTGTACACCTGTTCTCAAAATATTGCGGCCCTGTATGCCATGAACTTGCCACGTTAACCATAAATGATGCTGGTTCCTCGATAAGAGGAATTCACAAACCTTATTACATCCCGCTGCAGAAGATGAAATGGATTTCACTTTTCCCCTTGATGCGCTATAAATCATAAAGTAAAGTGACCTCCCATTTTGGCATTCGGCATTCGATAGATACGTCTATGGAAAAGGCACGCTAGGTAAGAGACTACCCCCGATGACAGCAAGACAAGCAAAAGCTTCCGAAGAGGCGTTACTACGTATTTTCACTGTCCCCGAAGCCCCAGATTCAACTCTGAGCGTCATTGAACAAAACATCTCTCAAAACTTAATGGGATTCTTGCAAGAGAGCGTCGTTGCGGTCGAAAAGCCGTTAACCGAGATAGAACGCGACTTTCAGGAACACAAAATTCCCATGGCGCCAAAGTTTGTCTCTGATTATGCCGACGAGATGATGAAAACTTTAGTGGCGCACTCGGTGCACACCTCGGCTCCCAGCTTCATCGGCCATATGACCTCGGCGCTGCCCTATTTTGTATTGCCCTTATCTAAGATGATGGTAGGACTCAATCAGAACCTGGTAAAAATTGAAACCTCGAAGGCCTTTACGCCACTCGAGCGGCAGGTTTTGGGTATGATGCATCACCTCATTTATGATGAGAATGAAGCGTTTTATCAAAGTTGGATGCACAGTGCGAACGTCTCCCTCGGTGCATTTTGCTCCGGCGGAACCGTGGCCAACATCACGGCCTTGTGGACCGCCCGCAACCAGCTATTAAAAGCCGAAGGTGATTTTAAAGGTATCGCAGCCCAGGGATTAATGAAGGCACTACGTCATTATGGCTATGATGATTTGGCCATTCTAGTTTCGGAGCGCGGCCACTACTCTTTGAGTAAAACCGCCGACCTGCTCGGCATTGGCCGGGAAAACATCATTCAAATTCCCACATCTGACGACAACCGAGTAGACGTGGATAAGATGCGCATTACAGCCCAAGCGCTCGAACGTGACAATATTAAAGTCATGGCGATTGTGGGCGTAGCTGGCACCACAGAAACCGGCAATATCGATCCCTTAGATGAGCTGGCCTCATTGGCAGAAGAGTTAAACTGTCACTTCCATGTCGATGCGGCTTGGGGCGGTGCCACGCTACTATCCAATAAATACCGTCACCTGCTTAAAGGAATAGAGCGCGCCGACTCAGTAACCATAGATGCCCATAAGCAGATGTATGTGCCCATGGGTGCAGGCATGGTGATCTTCAAAGACCCCACCTTCGCCAATGCCATCAAACACCACGCAGAGTATATTCTGCGTAAAGGCTCAAAAGACTTAGGCAGTCAGACGCTCGAAGGGTCTCGTCCGGGAATGGCGATGTTAGTCCACGCCTGTTTGCAGATAATCGGGCGGGACGGCTATGAGATACTGATCAATAACAGCCTGGAAAAAGCCCGTTACTTTGCCGATCTAATCAAAGCAACTGATAATTTTGAATTGATATCAGAGCCTGAATTGTGTCTGCTGACCTACCGATTTGTTCCAGAATCGGTACAGGCAGCCATGCAACAAGCAAGAACCGATGGCGATATTGAGCGATTATTGCAGTTTAACCGCTTGCTCGATGGGTTAACTAAGTTTGTGCAGAAACGTCAACGTGAACAAGGCACCTCCTTCGTCTCTCGTACCCGTATTAATCCTGAACATGGCCATGACATAGATGTAGATCTGAAATCCGTGGTATTTCGCGTCGTGTTGGCAAATCCGTTAACCACTCATGAAATTCTGCAACAGGTGCTCGTCGAACAGACGCGGATCGCTTCAACAGATAAAAAATTCTTGCCCCAGTTGCTGGAACTTGCCTCTCATTGATACGAGTCGTAAATCTGCCTGACACGCAAAGAATCACGTAAGAGACTCATGGGCACTGAATTTAGTTAAACACCTGGTTAAACGACTAAATTTAGTGCCTGCATGAAAGGCGCTTTTCCTACACTCCTGAAAGCGTACTATTTTTGCTTCATATTCTGACGTCGCTCAGACTGGTGTGCAGTAAACTCATCACTATTGATTTCGCCATCGTCATTGAGATCAATATCTTCAAAGGAAGGGGCGTGACTCATATTCTTCATCTGCCTCCCCTGTTGCTCCATCTCATTGAGGCGTTGTTGACGCGCTTCAGAGAACTCTACTTCGATTATTTTCCCATCACCATCGGTGTCAAAGTCAGCGAAAGCGGGCATGTTTTTACCCATCGCCATTCCTTTCCCCATTCCATGACCTTGTCCCTTGCCCATGCCTTTTCCCTGCCCCATCATTTCACGACGTGCTTGCATATGTGCATTCTGACCGGTGGAGAGCTCTTGCTTTGTTAGTTTGCCATCACCATCGATATCCAGATCGGAAAAGGTGGGCATGTTCGCCATTCCATGCATAGGTCGATTCTCATCGGACTTCATCGCCATTCGTGCATTGCGGGTAGCGTCAAACTCATCGGCGGTAATGAAACCACTGTTATCCTTATCAAAGGCAGCGAATGGGATAGGTCCCCGCGCCGGTAACTCTGTCTGTAAACCCGTTGCCAGAACGTAGACAGGTATGATTGCACCAACAATAGCAGCAATCAAACCAAGAGGCATTGAACCCTTGATTATTTCCATGATTTATCTCCAAATGAATATTCACAATCGGCAGTATTTGTAACCGTGCTGAAAACAGGCTTATGATGTTAACAAGCCTCGCAATGTTGTTTTTTTAACCCAGAAAAATATATCACTTCAAAATTGACACGATAGTGATGCACCCCTCAAACCGAGCCAAAATGGAAGCGATACCAACCGGTATAAGAAAGTGATCTACTCAGAGTTTTTTTTGCAAACTAATTCAAGGCGAATGGATGAAATAATGGTGATCCCTTTTGAACTCATTCAACGCAGAAGTAGGCAGCCAAAAACACGCCTGAAAGGCGAGTTTTAGCGCATCCGATACTGTGTTAACGAGCTTAAACGTAGAATAACTATGTTCTTCACTCGCTGCGAGCAACATGGTCTTGTATGTTCCCTACATACTTAAGATATTTCCTCCCCTGACCCATAGGGATATGGGAAATGTCTTTAAAGCGTCTGGAACGCTTAAGACCCTGGAGGTCAGATGTTGTAAATGTCATTTATGCACGACTATATGGATGTAGGAGGTACGAGCCCATGGATGGGAGAAGGTAGAATAATGCAGGAGCAATTATCGAGAGCGAAGCACGAATGAATGGTCTATTTTGTTCCATACAAAATAAGACATTCTCTCCTTCCCTAGAGGTCAGATTCAGGAGGTAGAGTAACGCATGGAGCAGTTACCGAGGATGCCAGAGCCGGGGAACAATTAATGATCTTGCCTCAGAAGCACTAAATTCTCGCTGAGCGATCACATCTTTATACCGATTGGTATTTAGCAAATGCTTAAATACAATAATTTTGCAGTAGAACCCTCTGTTTCAAAAATGACGACATTTACGCTATTACGAATATAGGTGCTTGAACCAGTATTATCTCTTTTCACTCCCAGCGTCACGAAACAAGCAAGCAAATGGCATGTTTGATAGTTAAAAACTCAATGTAGCACTCAAAAACTACCCGCTAATAGCCAGATAACCTTAGACTTTAACGATTAAATGTCGAATTACAACTAGCTAGCATACAAATAACAAGTTCACACATCACAGATACAGAAATCACTAATTGTGCAACCAGAAACAGATCGATAGAATCCACTGCTTTTTTTATTATATTCAGTCATAACTGTGGGGGCAGAAGACACAATGAAAATGACCATCAAGGTAAAACTTATTGCAACGGTTTGCGTTGCATTATTAGCCATCAGTGCTTTTTTTATCGTCAACATGATAAATATCGAATCAGCGGTACTCGAAGAACAAGAAAAAAACGTCACAGATAAAGTAGAGCAGCTTATTAACGATAAACTGAAGGGGCAGGTAGACAGCATTACCCTTTCGATATCGGGTTTATATGAGCAATCTAAAGTATCGAACATCAAATCGGCATTGCAAGCCGAGCTCACAACCTTCAGAGACACCATAAAGAACATCTACACCAACAGTGCCTCACATGAAGAAGCCGAAATAGCGATTTATGCCTTCATCAACGAATACCGTTGGGATAAGGGACGGTATATGTTCGCCTATGACGCCGACTCAATAGTAAATTTGGCCAATGGTGCGCATAAAAGCTACATAGGTAAAAATGAGAAGGATTCGACCGATAAGAAGGGCAATTACTACGGTCGTGATATTGTCAGTGCAGCGAAACACCAAGAGTTCGGTTTTACCAGCTATTATTTCCTCAACGAGGCATCGGGTAAGATTGAAGAGAAGATCTCAGTTTCCTTCTATTTCGAGCCGATGAACCTAGTCATCGCCACAGGCGAGTATGTCAGCACCCTGAAGCAGGACAATATTGATCAGGTGCTTAAGAATATTACCGCCTCTAAGTACGGTAAAAATGGCTACTTCTGGATCCAGGACAACCGAGGGAAAATTCTTGCGCATCCTAAGCAAGAGTTCGTCGGTAAAACAGTACAGAGCACCAAGCAATCCGTCGCCAGCCTCAGTGGTAAAGATGACGCCTTTGTACGCATGGAGTTTAATAATCCACAAACGGGACAAACGGAGCAGAAAATCGGTTATGTGCGCCGCATCCTACCCGAATGGGGCTGGATCATCGGTACGGGTGCCTATCTCACCGATGTCACCGAGATCCAGGAAGGTTTGACCAATGCTACCGAAGAGATATTTTCAGAGAAGGTTTCTCAAAGCTTGATCTTTGCTAGTGTACTTTTCGTCATTGCACTATTGATGTCGGTATGGGTTGTCAGCCAGATCATCAAAGAGCTGGTGATACTCAAAGATAGAATCGATACCCTTTCGACCGGTGAAGCCGACTTAACCTCACGTCTGGATATTCACTCCAACGACGAGGTCGGTGAGATCAGCCAATCGGTCAATAACTTCATCGGTTATCTGCAGTCTATGATGTTGGAGATATCTCAAGCCACGGTTCAGATCACCGCAGATATCTTGCAGCTCAACGCACAATCTGAGCGCAACAACCTAGCCTTGAACACCCACTCCTCTGAAACCGAGCTGGCAGTCACAGCCATCACAGAGATGAGCTCAACTGCCGATACCGTGGCACAGAGCGCGGTTCAAACGGCATCAAACACTCAAAATGCTAACGAAGAGTCCATGGCAGCGAAAGAGATCGTCTCCGATGCCTCTAGCAGTGTCATGGCCTTGGTCAGTGAGGTCGATGAGGCATCTGCTCGAATTCATACCATGCATACCAATACTCAGCAGATTGTATCGGTTCTTGGGGTGATTGGTGGGATTGCCGATCAAACTAACTTACTGGCGCTCAATGCGGCCATTGAGGCAGCCCGAGCCGGTGAACAAGGACGAGGCTTCGCCGTGGTCGCCGATGAAGTGCGTACTCTGGCGGCGCGAACTCAAGACAGCACCGCAGAGATTGACGCGATTTTATCCCGTTTAACTCAAGATGCGGCCAGTGCCGTTGAAGTGATGGATGCAACGAAGAAGAGTTGCCAACAAGCGGCAGAGAAAACTTCAAGGGTCACTGAGAGCTTAGATATCATGTCTGAGTCTATCGTTTTGATTAACGATCTCAGCTCGCAGATCGCGACCGCATCCGAAGAGCAAAGTTCGGTCACCGAAGAGATCAACCGTAACATGTGTACCATTCAGGGCACGGTACAGGAGCTCACTCAAAATGGCGTAGAAGCCGCCGAGAGTACTCATAACCTGGCAGCGGCTAATGAACAACTCACCGCGCTGGTGAGTAAATTTAAGCTGGCATAACACTTGTTATATCACTAGCAAAACACTGCAAGCTAGCTGTTTTGCAGCCATCTGGGGGCGACCGATGGCAAATGCATAGATAACAGATAAAGGAAGAGGTTTGAGCCTCTTCCTTTTTTCTTACCTATCCCGCCCCGAGTTAAGTGGGCATTTGATCAAACTCTCCAGAGATCTATCCGCTATCGATCCTTCGGCCCGCGATCTAGCCTAAACACAGACAGTGAGTCATGCTTTGCCGATGTCACCAGTAGATATTGGCCATCTTGTGAAAGGGAAAGCGACGAGACCCCTTCCAGGACACCTGAATCCAAGTTAGCCCCAGCTGTTGAAATTGAAACATTAGATCCCGGTTCGATGATTTTTGACTCCAGGCTTAACCGGCCGTCATTTTCTTTTCTCAACACTAGCACACCAGTATCGGCCTCACCGGCGACGAAGACACTTTTTCCATCGGGTGAGATAGCCAAACTGCCGACACCTTTCAAACCACCGCCAACATCATCATCTGTTAGCGTCTGAAACAGGGCATACTTTCCTGCCTTTTCCCCAGCCTTGGAATCCATTCTACTGAATACCACGAGAGTATTGCTCCCCGCACAGGCGACATAGAGATAATCACCGTAGGGTGAAAACATAACGGTTTGTGGATTGACCAGATAAGGGATCCCCATATCCCCTCCTCTCAACGTCTGACTGAACGCCAGCTCACCATCCATTGTGCGGTTATATAGCGTGAGCAAATGCTCATCAAAACCTGTGACAGCAAGCTGAGTGTTATCGGCTGATAAGGCAAGGCCAACGGCGCCGCCCAAACCGTTTTTCCCGGCCTCAACACGGTTAAATATGACTTCATCATCTGAGTTCATATCCAACACTGGAATGTCGAACACAGATAGCGCGTTACTCTTATAGCTGGCGACCAATAACTGCCGACCGTCGCTGGAAGCGGCGACATCCCACGCCCCTAACAGTCCGAGAGTATCAGATGCGCCAAACGGCTCTGTATCCTTAAAAATGCGGTCAATACTCAGTCCATCGCTCAGGCTGCGCTCGAACCTATATTGATTATCTTCATCGCGCTCGAGGACCACCAACGCACTGTCATAAAAACTCACGGTAAACATCTTGTTGCCGTTGGGTAGAAAAGCTATCTGCGAAGCCCCTTCCAGACCGGTGACATCATGGGTATTGTTCTTAAATACCCGATTAAAGCTCAGGCTGAAATCATCATTAATATCGAAAATAGCCAGTGAATTATCGTCTCCACTGGCAACGACAGCATGAGTGCCATCGGGGGAGATTTTTACAGACCTTGGGTTATCTAAGCCATCGACGCCCGCTTCGTTGTCGACCAATACCTGCACCATTGTCATAGTAACAGTCATAGTCGCAGTGACTTTGTTATCTAAGCGTGCTTCGTATGAAGCGAGGGAGCATCCGAGGAGTGCGGCACATGCCAATAAGGGCAACAGGCGCGGTATAAACACTATCAATGGCATAAATCTATTTCCTCAGTGCTGAGACCACAATCGATTCAGTTCAACATTAGCCAGCTCAACATTCGTTAACCCCGCATTAGCCAATAATAAAACAAATAACGCCCAAATGGCTCTGTTATCCGATAAATCGATCAGATAGCTCCGCCGAGGGGAACATACATTTTGCAAGTCTGCCAAATAATCGGTAACGATTTCGAGTCGCTTTAGTGAGGCATGTTGTTGTTAGCTCTTGTCGTTAGCTTTGTCGATTAGCATTTATGGCTCAATAATTGCTGACTCATTATGATGGCAATGAATGAGATAACCGGGAAGGTTCTGTAAGATGATAGCACTCAATAACGACAATGCTTATTCAAGAGTGGCTGCAAGCCAAGAGAGTACCATTAATGTGTCGCCTGCTCGCCAATCTCGTTCGCCCCTTACGGCCATTAACGAGCTTGATAACCGTTATCAGGACACAGTGACACTTTCTTCAGCAGCAAAGCGAGGCCAAGAAACTAAAGAGTCTCAAACTGCCAATACCTATGAGCAGTTGGCCCCTGGTAAGAGTGCGCAATACTCCAACAATGACGCCGTCAATAAGGGCACGCCCCCGTCCGATGAGAAGAATAAACTCGAGTCAGATAACAGCAATTTCCTACAAGATGCTATGCAAGCCATCTTGGATAAACGCGCAGGTATCGACAGAGAAAAATTAAAAGAGCTTGAAGCAAAAATGGAAGAGATCGCAAACGATGAAAATTTGAGTCCGGAGCAAAAAGCTGAACAGTTGAAATTATTGCAGCAGCAAAAAGAGGAATTGTTAAAAGAGTTTGCAGAAAAGAATGAACAACGTCAGCAACAGTTTGACCCACAGGTTTCAAGATAACCCTAACCGAAAGCGACCTGCCGGAAGCCACCTAAAGCGGCAATAGCTTACCGCTTTAGCCAATGCTCATGCTCATGCTCATGCGACACTAACGTGCATGAGAGCGCTCACCTCAACTCCGACTCCCGTGTTCGGATTCCATCAGCGCAATGTAGTCATGCATCTCCTGACCAGGCGTCAGGCTGAAGTATCGCCCCAGAGGAGTCAGGTTGACGACTCTATCGACTCTGAAATTTCGAAAATCATTTCGCAGCTCACACCAGGCAAGCAGGGTCCATAATCCTTTCCAAAAATAGATAGCCAAAGGGCGTAACTCCCGCTGGGTCACTGCCCCTTTGGCATCTTTATAATCCATCAATAAGTATTCACGCTCTCTGGAGGTTTTACGCAACATATCGAGAAATTTAAACTCATCACTATCGATATAAAAATCGGGTGCGAACATCAAAGATTGGTATTCCTGCAGCCGGGCGGGCAGCACGGCCTCCACTTTTATCATCGCCTGTTTGGCAGCGCTGGACAGCTCCTTGCCTCCCCATGCCTGTACCATCCGCATTCCGACCTGTATAGCTTCAAGCTCTACCTCATTGAACATCAAGGGGGGCACACTCACCTCCTGGCGCAACATATACCCTACGCCAGCCTCGCCTTCGATGGGGATACCACTCAAACACAAGTCTTGTACGTCACGGTAAATTGTCCGTGTAGACACTTCTAAGCGCTCAGCTAACTCCTTGGCGGTCGTGAGCCTTTTGTGTCTCAAAATTTGTATAATTTGAAATAATCTATCGGCGCGACGCATTATCATCCTTTAGGGGCATTTACAGCGCTATCATCTTCTCAAACAAGAAAGCCAAGTTCAATCAGAGAGTAAACCTGGCTCGTGGCTTTTAGCTCAAGACTCTCGACCCCATACTATATTGGCATCGAGACCCACTATAGGCTAACTTTTAATACCGATATAAATCTCCACCCGCGTGGTATCAGGGTAAACTTCATAATCGCTCAGATAACTCCGTTGGTACTGACACTCAGGTGAAGTGAAATATCGCCATATCTCTGCCCACAGTTCAACCACGCAATCTGGCATTTCCCCGCTGGCACTAAACATCAGATAGTCCCCTTCTGCTAAGCGAATATCACTCATATCATCTGATGCCGCCAGGGTTCCAACCAGTACCGAATAATCTCCATTCATATCTGATTGATAATCGTGGTAGACACCGTACATGGATTTACCATCGGCTAACTGGCCGTGGTGTTCGGCAAAATATGCTTGCCATAACGGGCCAATTCTGGCTGTTTCGGCATGCCTTTCTGCGACATTATTGGTCCGAGCGATGAGCCCTGAGAGCGCCAAGGCGCCTTTGTGAATACGTTCCATCGGTTATGATTCCCTGTTCGTTTTCGACTTAGATGCTTACATGCTTACATGAGCTAAAGTTAGAGTTAGAGTTAGAGTTAGAACTAGCTAAGCTTTGACCACAATCCCACGCTATTACCTTCGCTGTCGATAAAGACACTAATAAATCCGCACTCCCCTCCTTTAATCGGAGTGACGGGCAGTAAAACTTTGACGCTTGCTTGATTTAACTTCTCAATCAATGGCGTCAGCTTATCACTCAGATGCAGATATAACAGGCTACCACCGCTACCGGGTTTCATCATGTCATGCTTAACCAAGCCAATACTGGCCGCTTCTCTATCTTCGGTTTCCAGTATGGCCATCTCCATGTTATCCATGCTCTCGCGTGTAAAACTCACATTAAAATGCATCTCATAAAAATTGACGGCGCGGTCCATATTATCGACTGCGATTTCGCCCCAGACCAAAGGTGCTTGTTGTAACATAATGCTCTCCTTGTTGAATAAATAACTCACCAACAAGAATACGCCCGCCCTACTGACACCGTAGTGTCAGTAGGGATCACAAATATTAAAAGTGGAGTGTAAATAGTGAAAGGCGAATACTCTGTTTAGAACTGAGCAACATGTGCTCCCCAAAGGATTTCGTCGAAGACGGGGGTCGGTTTGCAAAGAGAGTCGTGGCTGCGCGCGGCTGACCCTAATTAATCAGGCTTTAATGAACCTTGCCAATAACCGACATCTAGCCATTGGTTGAACTTATAACCAACCTCTTTAAAGTGTGCAACCTGCACCATACCGAATTTTTCATGTATACCAACACTGGCAGGATTAGGTAAAGTTATACCTCCAATCACGGTATGGATAGACCTGAGTTTTAATTCAGAAAATAAGACATCGTATAATCTGGAACCGATCCCTTTGTCTGAATGTTCCGCTGATAAATAAACAGTGACTTCGACAGAGAAACGATAAGAAAAGCGCTCTCGCCATTGGCTGGCATACGCGTAGCCTATCACTTGACCTGACTCATCTTCTGCAACCAACCAAGGTAAATTGTCTGCTTGAATTTTAGATATACGTGTCAGCATTTCTTCAGCAGTAATGGTTTCTTCTTCGAAGGTAATGACCGTTTCAGAGATATAATAGTTATAAATTTCGACAATCGAATCTGCGTCTTTATCAAGTACGGTTCGAATCATAGTGCTTCCTAAAAGCCGGACGCCCAGTTAATTAGTGAACCAAGTGCTGGTCGGCGATTTGCTCAAAAATGGCATTACCGCCATGGTTAATATCGATTCAGCAGCATTACTTGGGGATACCATCTATGTCACGATGCCCAATTAAACGACCTAAAAAAGCAGATAGTCCAATGGTTTTACGGATACGCTCAGCCCAAAGTGCACCGAAAGCAAAACCTATTACTGAACAAACCGGAATAGCAAGCTCACTGAGTTGACCGGTTAAGTTGAATTTAGCAACAACTCCAAGGATCAAACCTAGTAATGTTGGTGAAGAGGCAACCGATAACCACAGTAGAAGATGTACAAATTTAGCGATGATATTCATTGAGACTCCTTTCAATGTTGAACTGTTAAACACCCAAAACACCGGGGGAATTTAGTTGGTTAAAATGTTAAACAGAACTAAAATAGCCAACTGTATTTAGTCCCGTTTGAGCAGATTATTATACGTTTAATATTTGAGAACGACATGTACTTATCTAACACTTGCACCAAGCGCTATTTCTTGAAGAATTCTTTCTTCAACTTCTGACAAACCACCTTCAAGATACTCATTTAGTTTAATATACATCTTTGATGCATCAAGCTTCGCTTGACACTAACGCCGCAATAAACTGCTAAGTAATCACTGGCTAATCTTGTGAACGAAGTGAACGCAACAGGTGCTTCGCGCGGCCTATCCTTATTTAGCCTTTATTCCGTGC
>SDWK01000905.1 GCA_004195335.1 Shewanella sp. | reverse complement strand
GCCAAAGATGGTCGGCTGAACCACCAAAAGGTGGAGTTTTTAGAAGCCGATAATAAAGATGGGCTTAAAGCTGTGAGTATGATGGAAGATGAGTCACTTACTTTTAGTTATTTGGTTAAGCAGGCGATGGCTGGCAGCCAAGCTCATATTGTTGAAGCCCAACTGGATCACGACCTTAATATCAGTTATTTAGAGTTAAAACTGTTAGATGGAAACGGTAAGAGTAAGATTGCATTCGATATTAAAACTCAACGTCCTCTACCAATGCTTAAATGGAACTAGGTTACCTGTATGAAAATTTTACTTGTAGAAGATGATGCAACCACCATCGAATATGTGGTTAAAGGGTTTACGGAGCAGGGGCATAACATCGAGACCGCAAGTGATGGGCATCAGGGCTTACTCCTCGCGACGAGTATGAAGTATGACTTGGTGATCTTAGATCGTATGCTACCTCAACTTGATGGGTTAAAGTTACTTGCTGCACTCAGGGCTACAGGTAGTCAGACACCAGTATTGATCCTTTCGGCACTAAGCCATGTGGATGAGCGTGTAAAAGGCTTGAGAGCAGGGGGGGATGATTATATGACTAAGCCATTCGCTTTCTCTGAGTTACTTGTGCGGGCTGAAAAACTGATGCAGAGAGGGTTTTCTCAGCCCGCAGATACCGAGTTGACCGTGGGAAACCTGGTGATGGAGTTACTTACCCGTAAAGTGACCTTAGACGGTACCGAGATCATGCTGCAACCTAAAGAGTTTCAGCTATTAAAGTACTTGATGGAACACCCAAATCAAGTTATTAGTCGCACACTGTTATTCGAAGCCGTGTGGGATTACCACTTCGATCCCCGTACCAATGTGATCGATGTTCATATCGCTAAACTCAGACGTAAATTTGAAGAGCTCGGGTTTGGTGAGTTGATTGAAACCGTTCGAGGTGCAGGCTATCGCCTCCGCCAAGGGCATTAAGCCATATCAGAGTAGTGCCTGGCGCATTACCATTATTTTCTCGGCTCTTGTGACCTTAATTATAGGTACCTTGCTCTTTGGCATGTATCGACAATTGATGAACGAGCAGGAGCTGCAGACAGATCAGCATCTCGCGTCTGAAAAAGCCCGCTATCAACAGATGGCACTGACCTTAGATCGAAGAAGCTTCGGTATACAGGTCAAGACAGCCGATCCTAAAACCGCGCTGGTCGTATGGCGTAACTCATTCGACTTGGTTGGCGCATTAAGTTTAATGCCCGATGATATGCCTATGCTGCCTCAAACCCGTGAGTTCCCGATATTGACCGGTGGCCCGGATAAGCTACATATTCTCACTGGTGGCTTAGTATTGACCCGCTATGGCCCAGTGTTGATCGCCACACGTACCGACCAGCTTGCTACTCTGATAGACAGATTTGTTAATGCGGCCATCACGGCAATGATGCTGACCATAGTGTTGACTTTAGCCTTAGGCTATCTGTTTTCTAAGGCGATTTTACGCCGCCTTGTGCAATACAATCGTCTGAGTCGTCGTATTGAACGGGGGGAGTATTCGACACGTTTTCCTGTCAGCTGGCGCCAAGATGAGTTCGATATGCTGGCCAGCAAGTTTAATCGGGTGCTGGATACGCTGGAAAACAACCTGATGGCAGTGAGAGGGGCGACAGACAACATTGCCCACGATCTCAGAACGCCTCTGTCACACTTAAGGATAGGTTTAGAGCAACTGCCAGATAAGTCTGGTGAAGAGTTACCCGAAGCCTGTGCCATACTGACCGAAAAGTTAGACCATTGCCTGGCGACATTCGACGCCATGCTATCACTGACCCGTATCGAAGAGGGGCAACAGACATTAGAGTTACAGGAACTTAGTCTCAAGCTTTTATGCGAAGATCTGTTTGAGATGGCTGAAGCTATGGCAGAGATGAATCAGCAGACTCTTTCGGTTACCACGGGAACAGACGTTAAATTAACCGGCGACAAGTATCTTCTGTTTCAGGCTCTGTTTAATCTGGTCGATAATGCGATCAAGTATGCGGGTGAAGGCGCGCATATTGAGATAGTGCAGCGGGGGAGAGAGATACAGATCCGCGATAATGGCCCCGGTATTCCAAGAGAAGCTAAAGATAGAGTTTTCGAGCGTTTGGTAAGATTGGACCCGAGTCGCCACAATCAGGGCACAGGCTTGGGGTTATCGTTAGTGAAAGCGATTTTGGCCAGACATGATGCGCGGATTAAGTTAATGGATAACCAGCCTGGGCTAATCGTTAGTATTACTTTCTAATGCGTCATTATCTTCTTTTATAT
>SDWK01000650.1 GCA_004195335.1 Shewanella sp. | reverse complement strand
ATCTTTGCCAGGTCGAATCTTGTATTAATGGTAAGGTACATTTCATCAAGTGTCTGGATAAAGAGAACTGCTCCTACCAGGGAACCTTCGGTGACAGCGTCATATGCTACTGCCCGATCCGTAAAGAATTACACAATAAGCATGGTGTATAATCTCTCCTCTAAATAGCCGCGTTTCAGTTACCTTTAGCATTTCTCATAAGTCACGACTTCTGAGAAGGAAATCGGCTTCTTATTGATAGAGACATTTAGGAAGCTGATTAATCCACAAAATGATGGCCACCTTGATCAATTCCGAGTGGCCATTTATTATTTATCAGGGTCAGTAATGATTTCGCAATTTTGTCAATTTCACACACACCAAGCAATGCAGTAGTTCTTTTAAGAACTGTGCTCCTTCCATCTGTAGCAACCCACATCATCGAAAAACGATTCTTAAAATCAGGGTCAGCAAGAACTTCTAATTTCTGTCAAGCGGATCACCCCCAAATCCC
The DNA here is from genome assembly GCA_004195335.1 of Shewanella sp. Classification (GTDB taxonomy): domain Bacteria; phylum Pseudomonadota; class Gammaproteobacteria; order Enterobacterales; family Shewanellaceae; genus Shewanella. Next base: position 1,806 of record SDWK01000650.1, on the reverse strand, counting down.
TACGTTTTAGGTCGGCTGACTTGAAGGAGCTGAAAAAGTTTTTTGCCAGAACTTTTATCGGAACAGCAGCTATTTGACATTAATGTAAGCTGGATTAAAGTCTTAACTCCCTTGGGAGGACAATCGAACAACCCACTCCCCACAAACGTAGAGGAGAAGATTATGAAGAGAAGGTTATTGGTCGCACTGGTTATGACAATCGCACTGTTGTTGAGCAGCACCGGTTTGGTCGCTGCTGACGATGGGACAATGCCGCCTGCAGAGGGTCAGGCTGTTTATGATTACATCACCAAAACCAGCCCCTATCAGAGCTGGTCCCTGTTCCCGGGAAAGGGCAAGCTTTACAAGGGCAAGCATCCACACGGCGCACTCCTTACCAGCTACGTAAATGATGTCGCACTCAAAGGGATCAACAACAAGGTTGGTACTCTTGTTGATGGTTCAATCATCATCAAAGAGAACTACATGCCTGACAAAACTTTGGGAGCAGTGACAGTGATGTATCGCGTCAAAGGCTATGACCCTGATGCCGGCGACTGGTTCTGGGCGAAATACAAAGCTGACGGCTCAATCGCAAAAGAAGGCAAGGTCGCTGGGTGTATTGGTTGTCACACAGCTGCCATCGGCAACGACTGGGTATTCACCGGGCCGGTAAAATAAGCATTATTGCAACTCAGTGCGGGGGGCAGTGCCCCCCCCCGCAGTAGAAATGAGTTGAGTCTTGAACCTCCGCTCAGGAGAAAAGAATGTCGGAAGACCTACAACTGGCAGCTAAGGTTCATTACGGCTTCTTACCCAATGACTACGAAGATGATCGACTGAACATCGCGGTCAGTTTGCGTCCACTGTATGCTATCGGTGGCGATTATTGCAGCATCCTTCCTCTGGGCGAAAACCGAATATTGATATGTATTTGCGACGCGGTCGGTCATGGTGTCTCGGCGGCCCTCTTTGCGGCGCGGATCAATACCTATGTCCTCACTCATGCCAAGGTCGATATGCTCCCCTGTGAGTTGGTTAACGGCCTGAATGCCTATCTTTGCAAACGGTTGTCCGGTACTGGCATGTACGCGACGTTTTATGCTCTGTTGCTGGATTTTGAATCTGGCACGATGAATCTTAGTGGGGCCGCTCACCCGCCAGTTTTACAGCTTGAAAAAGACCATGACAGATGTGAGGAGTGGCCATCAGCTACCACCTTTCTTGGCATTGAAGATCCGATGCCGGTAGTCTGTAGCTCAGTGCGTCAGCGTTTAAATACAGGGGATCACTTCCTTCTCTATTCTGATGGTTTGATTGAAGTGGAAGATGCCGATGCCCAAGCCTTTGGGACGGAAGGACTGTCCAGTACTTTGATTGTACACCGAAATCTCAGTGGCCAGATGTTGAACAGGGCTATCCTGGGGCAGGCAGAGTCTTATGCGGCAGACGGTTTTAAAGATGATGTCTTGCTGATGAGTATTACGCTCAAGTAGCCTTCGGTTCTAATGTTTGGGACTGGTTATTTCAATGGTAGAGAAAATCTGAGAGTATTCCTAAAAGTCACGACTTCCGAGAAGAAAATCGGCTTCTTATTGATAGAGACATTTAAGAAGTCAAAACTATGGCCACCAGGGTTCGATACTCGGTGGCCTTTCTTATATGTCAGGGTTTTCAGTAATTCTACATTTCTGTAAATTTTGCATCATCCAAACAATGTAGGAGGATTAATAAGACGCATTGTTGTCAGTTGCGAGTCGTTTCGACCTTCCATTGTTTTTCCGAGAAGTTCCTAAAGTTAAGTCATATATGGCCTTGACAGAACAC
>SDWK01000647.1 GCA_004195335.1 Shewanella sp. | reverse complement strand
CGGTACCGCCGGCATCAGGAGAAACAACTACGAGTTCCTCGGTAAAGCGGGCTTTAACATCTTCAAGAACAGCAGGAGCTGCATAGAGATGATCAACCGGGATATTGAAAAAACCCTGGATCTGTCCCGCGTGCAGGTCGACACAGAGAACCCGTTGCGCGCCCGCAGTAGTAATCAGGTCTGCGACCAGTTTACTGGTGATCGGTGTCCGCGGAGCAACCTTACGGTCCTGTCGAGCATAACCGAAGTAAGGAATAACCGCTGTGATGCGGGCAGCCGAGGCCCGCTTCAGCGCATCAATCATAACCAGCAGTTCCATCAGGTTATGATTCGCAGGCTGGCAGGTCGACTGAACGACAAAAACGTCCCGACCGCGGACGTTTTCGTTAATTTCCACCATAATTTCGCCGTCGGAGAAAGACTTGACGGTTGCCTGGGCTAAAGGCACGGAGAGGTGACGACAGATTTCCTGCGCAAGGGCGGGATTTGCATTACCGGTAAAGATCTTCAGTTCTTTAAACACATCATCACCTGTTTCTCTGGAAACTACAGGCCATGTCAATGCATGGCCTGTATCTCAACCCATTATCAATGTAAGCGACCTCCTCAAACATCCGGAGGTAGCAATCTTGCGAGTGGCAGGGGCGACAGGGATCGAACCTGTGAATGCTGGAATCAAAATCCAGTGCCTTACCGCTTGGCGACGCCCCTATTTTTTTTACTCGGTGCTACAGTGGGTTAACGACCTGCACCCACCAATCTGTTTCCGTTGACAGAACTTTAGCAACTTTTCCCGCCTGGTCTTGATCATCAAAAACACCAAAAACTGTCGGCCCGCTACCGGACATGAGCGCCCCAGCAGCACCGCCAGCAAGCAAACGTTCTTTGATCGTCGTGATCACAGGATGACGTTGGCAGGTGACAACTTCGAGATCATTATGCAGCAGACATACTAAGCCGCTTGTTCTCACGGGAAACCTCGGGATTTTAGCGATTGGCCGAGAGCATGTCAACCCCAAAGTTTTGAAAACCCATGCTGTTGAAACTTCTATACCAGGATTCACCAAAACAAACGTAACCGGTGGCAATCCAGGCCAGGGTTGCAACCTCTCGCCAACGCCAGTAGCCCAGGCGGCGGATTGGTCATAAAGAAAAAAGGGGACGTCTGCCCCGATCTTCACACCAATACTTATTAATTCGCTCTGCGACAGGTTCACGCCCAACATGTCGTTCAGTGCCAGGAGAACCGATGCCGCGTTTGAAGAACCGCCACCCATCCCGGCCGCCGCAGGAATCTTTTTATCAATCCGCACTGCAACGCTGCACTCCTCTCTTATATAGGAGAGGAAAAGACGTGCAGCTCGTGCAGCGATATTTTCAACCCCGGGGGGAAGAATTAGCTGTGGGCAGCAAGCTGTTATCTCAGACCCACTGGAGACGGTGATTTCCAGACGATCCTGAACATCAACCCTCTGCATCAGTGTCGCCAGGTCGTGGTACCCATCTTCGCGTCGACCCGTAACATGCAGGCACAGGTTGATTTTTGCCGGTGCGAACACTGTTTTCATCATTGCCATAAACTATCCCAACTCGCTTCTCGTTGATGTGCACATAAAAACATCATAACGGCCAAGACACAAGTAACGTCAATCAGAAACACCCAGGAATCCTTACAAAAAAAATCAAAGTACTGAAAGACGACAACCCACCTTAGGTTGAGCTTGCGTGCAAACCAAAGAACATTGATCTAATCTAACAAGTCCACCATTCTCAACGTGGCGGCTTTTCGCCACAACGAGCGATTATTCGCCACTTTATATCTCCAGGCGAACCAAATCGCTGTTATAACCTCACCACCAACAAACCCGGACCAAACCATTCAACGTCAGTATCAAGACAAAGGGAAGCGAATAATCAAAACACCATCCCAGGACGAGATGCCCTAGTTGAGCCATAAACCACGGACTTTTCAGCCTATCAATGAAGTTTATTGCGAAACGATACTACGGCTCAGTGACGCAATTCATAACGCCATTTATCTTGTTACTCAACTCAAGGATTATCGACAAAATCGCAATAAGAGTGAAAAACCAGAAATAATTAATCAACACGACAAAAAAGCTGCAAACACCTAACTTTTTAGAACAATTCACGCTTAGAGCCAGCGCATTCAAAATCATGTTTTAAATCAAACCTTCACATGGCACTCAATTTGCTCAGTCAACTCTATACTTGCTTGAATGTGACCTCATTTAATCCTAAGGTTCAGAATCACTACAGAAGTCGCTTCACGCAGCAAC
>SDWK01001006.1 GCA_004195335.1 Shewanella sp. | reverse complement strand
GATCCTATCTGCCAGTGCCATGATCTCATCGCGCTCCACCGACACAAGGAGAATACCTTTGCCCTGGTCTCTGAGTTCGATAATACGTTTATGAATAAATTCGATGGCACCGATATCCACGCCTCGGGTAGGCTGACCGATAAGTAACACATCCGGGTTCTTATCCACTTCGCGGGCAATGATCAGCTTCTGCTGATTACCACCGGAAAATAGCGAACTTCTAAGCTTTGGATCTTGCGGCCGTACGTCCCACTCTTCCATAAGGCGTACACATTCGGAGGTGATCACCTTAGGCTTATTCATCACCATGCCATTGTAATCAGAGTGGTTTTGATGTCCTAAGATGGATGATTCTTCGGCGCTGAATGCTTTAATCAGGCCCATATCCAGTCTGTCTTCCGGCACGTGACCCACGCTAAGTTGACGTACACCATCCGGCGAGCTGGGGTGCTCTGCAGAGATGAGCGTGTCGCCGATGGTGATTGAACCACTGGTAGGTGTGAGTAGCCCTGCAAGGGCGTTAATCAACTGAGACTGACCGTTACCGGAGACTCCGGCAACGCCGACAACCTCACCGGCCTTAATATCCATGTTGACCTTTTTAAGACGATCGACTCCCATATCATCTGTAAAGGTCAGATCTTGGGTGGACAGTACAACCTGAGCAGGTTTAGCCGCATTCTTATCGACTTTTAAACGTACCTTTCGTCCCACCATGAGTTCGGCCAACTCTTCCTTATTCGTCTCAGCCGTTTTTCTGTGCGCGACCATCGCCCCTTGGCGCATGATGGACACGTTATTGGTGGCGGCCAGAATCTCTCTGAGTTTGTGGGTGATCAATAAAATTGTGACGCCCTGTTCACGCAGCGCATCAAAAATATGAAAAAGGTGATCAGTTTCCTGAGGAGTCAGTACGCCTGTAGGTTCATCAAGAATAAGGATCTTAGCGCCACGGTACAGGGCTTTTAAGATCTCGACCCTCTGCTGCAGGCCTACCGGCAAATCTTGAATTAAGGCATCGAGTGGCACATCGAGCTGGTAATCTTTTGCTAACCGCTCTAACTCTGTGCGGGCATCATGGAGGCTGGACTTGAGCAGAGGACCATTTTCGGCACCTAAAATCACGTTTTCGAGTACGGTGAAGTTATCGACCAACATAAAGTGCTGGTGAACCATGCCAATGCCATGACTGATGGCCTCCTTAGAGTTGGCAAGCTTCTGGACCTCACCGCCAATCAGAATATCTCCGGCGTCTGCGGTATAAAACCCGTAGATGATGTTCATCAGGGTCGATTTACCCGCCCCGTTTTCACCGATAATGCCATGAATGGTGCCTGGAGGAACTTGTAGATCAATATTTCGATTAGCATGCACTGCGCCGAATCGCTTATCGATACCACGCAGTTCGAGTGCAAAAGGTTTGTCGCTAGGGAGTGTAGACATAAATTATGTTTCTCTTTGCCGCCCTAAGGGTACTTCTCAAAAAGCTCTCCTACAGGAAGTAGGAGAGCGAGCTATCACTTTACATATGCACAGTACTAATCGTTAGTACCTGCATGCGTACTTAACATTAGTACTTACAGCTATTATCAGCCATGTAATCGTGAACCTTAATATCTCCGGCTACGATTTTAGCTGAAATCTCACCGATCTTAGTTTCCATTTCGGCAGTCACTAAGTCACGGTTATGCTCATCAATTATCCAGCCAACACCATTCTCTTTAAGACCACGGGCATCGATACCAGGAGTGAAACTACCACCTTCGGCAGCCGTAAATACTTCAAATGTCGCCAAGCCTACACGCTTAACCATAGAGGTAAGCATTACGCCAGGATGTAGGTAGTTTTGGTTTGAATCAACACCGATAGCAAACTTGCCTTCATCTTTCGCAGCTTGATAAACACCAACACCAGTACCACCGGCAGCGGCGAAGACTACGTCGGCACCTTTAGTGAACTGACTCTTAGTCAACTCGGCACCACGGGCAGGATCTGACCATGCAGCGTTAGTCGAACCCGTCATGTTCTGGAATACTTCGGTATCTTTACTGATGTATTTAGCACCCTGCTCGTAACCACAGGCAAACTTACGGATCAGTGGAATGTCCATACCGCCAACGAAGCCCACTTTATGACTTTCTGACTTCAATGCCGCCAATGCGCCGACAAGGAATGAACCTTCATGCTCTTTAAACACAAGAGACTTAACATTAGGCAGATCTACAACGGCATCGATAATCACAAACTCAGTATCGGGGTGCTTTTTAGCCACCTTTGTTAATGCTGAACCATACATGAAGCCAACAACAACGATTGGGCTGAAACCACGACGTGCAAGGCGCTCAAGGCCCTGTTCACGCTGTGCATCGTTTGCCGGTACAAATTCACGTACATCAATCTTAGTTTGTTCGGTAAATTTAATTACGCCGTTCTGATAAACCGCCTGGCTGAAAGATTTATCAAACTTACCCGATGAATCATAGGCTACGGCAGGTTTAAAATCAGCAGCTGTTGCGACAAACGAGCATAGTGCTAATGACACAGCTGTCGCAGTCGTTGTTAGGATTTTCTTCATGATTGTCCTCGTTGTAGGTATGTAAGTATGTATATAGATATGTATATGGGCAGTAACTTTATAATTTTCGATTCAGTATTTTTTTTGCCCCTAAGCTCAATTTGCTTTGTTGCAAAATTACCAGCTCAGATACTGACTTTGTACATTAACGAGGATAGAGCTTACAGCAGTAAAGTATAGAATGGCTAGGGCTAATTGCCCCCTGTTCACCATTCAAGCTAAGTGACCAGCATGATTAGCATTCATGTAATTTTAGAACGAAAATGCAGGCTATTTACGGCATAATAGGGAACGGGTCTGATATTAGACTTAATTTAATCACTGACCAGTAATTAAACAGCACTATAAATAGGGCGCCTGTTCGTAATATGGGAAGGAATGAAAAGCAGAATATAGAGATTAGATACATGTACAACCGCCAAGCCATCAAACAAATGGTTAACTTACTCACAACATCTCTTCCAGCGCGAGCTAGTTTGTTCTGAAATAGAGACAATCACCGTCAATGTAACAAAACAACATTTCTCTCTAGTTTTAGCTTAAATTATGACGCTAATCGGCCATGGCTAGTGGTTGCCTCCTCATTTAGACCGTTTAAATGCCCCGAAAAGCATAAATATCCAATTTTATTATTTTGAAAAAATGAGAGACTGATCCCGCCAGAAACCTCTGGATGACTTATTAAGAAGCAATTTCAATAGTTATAAGAAACGATCTCAACATTTATCCCCCTTTGAAATTGATGCTTTACTCTGGCGCAAGCCCCCCTCCAATTTATGGCTTTAGTTACTGGAACGTATGCCATAAAAAAGGCACCCTAAAGTGCCTTTGGTTTTGCAGGAAAAACTTTATTTTGGAACTTTACTTCACCATATAAACTCCCGGAATAGACGCAGGGACAGCACCTTCCGGGAATTTAATTTTTAAAGAGAGTGACCGTGATGCTCCATGATCTTCTCTGGGCTGTGACAAGTTGCACACGCTTCTTTAGCATCTTTAGCCATCTGCTTATCCGGGCCTATGTACGCACCGTTATTTTGAAGGTGCGACATGCTGGCGTCAGACATATACTTCTGGTGACAACTTATACATGCTGCAGCATCAGGAGAAGCGAACCAGGTTTCAACAACCTCTCCGACAGCCGGGCTTTGAGTGCTCGGGATAGTATGAGCCGCACCACTGTTTCGTCCAAGTTCGAAGCCATATTCCAGACCGCTCCATCCCTCTTCGGCCGAGTGACAAGTTGTACAGTCTGTCTTAAGAATCGTACCGCTACCACCATGACCGTTATCATGCCCGGTCGCTTTGTGTGCCTTATACATGAAACTGGTAGATTTAAGTAAATCGACACCATTGCTAGCCTGACCATTACCTTTAAGGCTCTTATCATTGGTATGACAAGCCATACAGTTCACGCCATTAGAATCATGATAAAACTCATAACTGTGACAACCATGACAGGAAGCCGTATCCACAATCGAGCGACGCTCACCAACAGGTTTGGTGCTATCGCCTAAAATGGTACGATACGCCGGAGTCTGAACGTAAGCCGGGTAGGCATCATCACTGTCACATTTAGCACGCTTATCCGTCCCTTCCTCAAAACATACCTTAAGCACAGGTAAAACTTCGAGTGAACGATCCGCGATATCTGCAGGGAAATTCATGGTAACGGCAACACTGACTGTATTATCAGCATTCCACGTCGCTTTCGTTTCATCTTTGATATCGATACGACGCTCGCTGTAAGGTGCCTGATTGTAATCAGGGTAATCCTTTTCAACATCCCAGCTAACAACCATGTACGGCTTGCTATATCCTTGCTTATAGACCTCCTCTTCGGAAACCAAAGCACCGGCAGCATCCATTATTTTCATCTCAAACTGAATAAGATTAGCAGCACTTATGGTGACGTTACTCACTTCAACACTATAATCTTTCGCCGCCTGATAGGGTTTTGCGCCATCGGCATGTACGGCAGCAGAGTGACAGTCGGTACAAACCAATTCAGAATTCTTATCCGACTTATGCTGTGCAGGTGAGTCAGTGTGACAACCCGTACAGGCATTAGCGTTGACATTGGCCAGCCATAGATCTTTATCCGCTAAGTTTTCATCTTCGACGTGACAAGCCGCACAATCCATAAATGGCTTAGTGGGGAATGCCGGGTAATCAAATGCATGATCGCCGCCGTAACCCGCGATGGTGTAAGGCATCTTGACAACATTACCCTCTGCATCTTTACCTTCACGCGCAGGTCCCATATGGATAGCGTGCACCATATGTCCAAGTTCAACCGACACATTGTTCGGATCGGCAACGATACCGTTGTGACAAGACTGACAGTTTTCCAGGTCCAGACGACGTCCGCCATGGGCCTTTAAGCTATCGGGCTGATGACAGGTGTAGCAGGTTTCCAGTGTGACCAGCTCACGGGTCGCGATGCCCTCCTGGGCATTGGTCGATGGGATCCAATCATAGTGTGCATTTTCAGCCAGTTCATGACCCGAGTCATACTCGAACTGCATCTCGATGGCGATACGCTGAGTCAGGCCGGCATCAAACACGATACCCGCGGCGTCTTCAGCGGTCGTTAGATTAGTATTAAATGTATAGGTGTAGGTACCATCCTTGTTGTCGACTAAACACTCAGGGCAATCATTTAATTTCTCAAAACCTTGCTCGAATGTTGTGCCCGCATCATTGGTTGTTTCATTAAGCAGTGACATCCACTGCTTTAGCTCAGAACCTGTGTTAGTTTGCAGTTGAGCGAGTGAGAAGCGGAAATCATGGAACTCATTCTCACCGGTCAATCCAAAGAGGCCGACCCCCTGTTGGTTTGCCAGATCGAAATCGACAGTAATAATACCGTCTGCATAAGCTGCGTTCGTAATATTTGCAGTCGCTTCGGCAGCCATGTCGATATGAAGACCGGAAGTACCGGGCTGACCATTCTCGCCATTGTCACCATTTGAACCATCTGCACCGTTTTGCCCATCTTTACCATCATCACCACAACCAGTGACCATCATTGCAGATGCAATTAACAGTGCTAGTGACGTTTTTCTTTTAGTTATAATCATTATATCTCCCTAATATGTAACCACCTTGTGGTTCATACGAAATGCTAAAGATATTTCAGATAAATAAATTTGAAGCGCATCACTTTGCCACACAGATCAAATACCCGTGTAAAACACCAAGATGTAAATAAACAACAGAGCGACATGCTAACTCCATATATTATTACAACACTTGATATCAACAAACGTATATTTAACAGATGTTCCGGCTGATATTCGAAAAATGAAATTGCGAACAACGAATAATAGAAATGAGAGGAGTAGAGATCATTAACGAATATACCAGAGGCTCAAGCTCACAAAAACATAACCTTAATTACATTTCATTCATTTTCATGATATTGATCCTCGCATTGTCGCTTGTTTACCCCTAAATTAGAGAGGTGTGTTTTATATAAATAAAATAATAATGAGTAAGTTTAAGCAGAACAATCTCTTTGATATCCAAGTATTTGTACTACTTTATGAGTCATTAAACTCAACATTAGTGGGTCAGGCTCTGAATGTACCCGCCTCCAAGATAAGCCGAAGTTTGAAGGCCTTACGCCACTCTCTCGATGCCCCTCTATTTATCCGTAAGCAGCACGGCTTCGAACGCAGCCAGTTGGCCGATGAGATCTATCCGTCGATGAAAAAAATCATCCAGATTGCGGAGAATTGTAGTCGCCTCAATATTGAATCGGATAATACTCATAAGAAAGAAATTGTTATCGCCTGTCCGCCACTGCTTTCATCGAACCTGAGTCGTCTATTACAAGATAAGGCGACCGAACATCAGAAAAAATACCTTTTTAATATTAAACCCTGCACAGGTGATGTCGGCAGCTTGATAAAACAGAAAGAGATCGATCTGGCCATCACCCACAGAGCCTATAATACCGAGCAGTTGCAGTCGGATTTTATTGCCGAGGGAGAGTCCCTATACCTTGTCGGTAACAAGAGCCACCCTATTTGGGAAACCGCCAACCCCACGGCATTAGATAATATTCTCAAACAAGCCTATATCGTTATCGACATGCCTGAGTTCTGTGATCTCAGAGATCCGCTAGAGTTCTACGCAAAAGATCAGGGAGTGGAGCTCAATATCGAGGCGAAGGTCAGTGGCTTAGCCGATCTCAGCATCCTATTAGAGACCAGCAATGCTCTGACCTTGGTGAGCGCGTTAAATGCGATAACCTTTCTAAATATGAATAGCAATATACGTTCGATGAGATTGTCTACAGAGCAGCAACTTCAACTCTGTCAGAGAAGCGGTCTTCCCCGGCATTATTTGACCAAGAGAAAGCAGAATCATCAAATCCCCAGTTGGTTACAGTTAGCGATAACACAATTTATATACGACAACGTCGCATTAAAGCCCTGAATAAAAGGAAAGATAAATGTCCATAGATAAGTTGCTGAATCTCAACTTACTAAGCATTGAAATATTTTGCCAAGTCTATCTGAAGCAGGCCGTGAATGATGTGGCCGAACATTTAGCCCTGTCTCAACCTAAGGTCAGTCGCGAGTTAAACGCACTGAGAAAGGCATTCTCAGATCCACTTTTTATCAGGCAAAATAACCGTCTCGAGGCCACTGAGCTTGCTCACAACCTCTACCCTCAGATGCAGGGTATGCTTGAGGCAAGCACTCAAGCACAGCAATACTTACACAATATTCAGCACCATCACGAGCCCAGTTTCACGATTGCCACCGTGCCACAACTCGAAATCAACTTACCTCAAACCATTATTAAGGCGGCGGAAAAAAATAATACCAAGACAAATGTCACCCTCTGCCCCTGGACAAAAAACAGCATAGAACAGTTCCAAAATGGCGATCTCGACGCTGCTATCACCTTCGAACCCGCCGATAGAAAGGGAATATTGTCAAAGCCCATCATTCAACACAGAGGTGGGCACTTAATTGCGCGTGAAGGGCACCCGATTTGGCACAACCCGGTTATCGATGAAATGATTAACTACCCGATAGTGAAGCTGATCACCATGCCCTTCCCCGCCAACAAATCACCATTGGTCAACTATGCGAAGAGACAGGGGAAAAAATTAGAAGTATTTGCCACAGTCTCTGATCTGGGAAGTGCCGCCAATACCCTATTGAACTCAAATGCCATCATCATAGTGGGTGTCAGGGCTGCGGTTATCTTTTTGCAAAATATCAAAGGACTTCACGCTGAGATACTGGATTACCAACAAGATAAAGACATACTCAAAAACTTCAGTTATCCAACGACCTATTTATGGTTAAAGCACAATCAGGAAGGTCAGCTCAGCTCACCTCAATGGCTGCAGCAAGCTCTGGAAAAATTCATCACCGAGGCCCATAGATAAACAAGGGTCGAGGGTCGTGCATAAAAGGATATAGGGGAGGAGAGGTTGAAAGCAGGTAATTTGTCCTCGGCACGAATCGGCCGAGGACGTTCAAGCCAGGAATTACATCCCGTGACAGTCAGTACACTCTTTGAGAGTCAGAGTCCCTTCATGAATATCCATATCGACTTCATGTGCGCTACCAAGATCATGACAATCATTACAGGTCGCCATTGTCGCTTCCGCTTCTAAATGCACAGTCTGATCGATTGTTTCATGGCAATCGGAGCAATCTGTGGCGGCAGCAGAACCGGCAAAAACGAGGGCAGTTAACAGAGTCAGGTATTTCATAAGTATTCCTTAAAGGATCGGAGATAAGATTATCTTCTGTCTCTTATACACATCT
>SDWK01000388.1 GCA_004195335.1 Shewanella sp. | reverse complement strand
CATTTCTTCATTACTCCTCAGTTCGGTTTCCTTTTAGGACCCTGTGTTTGTTTTTCGTTTCTGTTGATTATCTGAAGTGGAGACAGTCGTGGCATTGAATCGGGCACCTTCTCTCCCACTGACCATTTTCTCTCTTCGATTTCGGTGTAAATCATATTTGCCATATGCAGAGTTTTGTTTTTATCCTCCCAGGGCGCGACCCAGATCCGCATCACCTGTTCTGGCACCCGAATCGGCATAGGCTCATTATTATTTGCTTTTCTAACCGCGATTGCCTGGGGCGAAAGATTCTGCAAGCCCCAAATTCGGAGTGCCCCACTCTCATCATCGTCACTATTTAAGGTGGTCAAATTTTCGGCGTTTGCCGTGAGGTCATAGACCTCTTTAGCTGAAAGGCAACTCACTCCTTCCGGAACCCCATCGCAGCTGAAATTGGACTTCCCAAGCCCAATACATCCAGACAGGATGAAAGGGACAAACAGCAAGACACTAAGCTTTTTCATTCACTACCCTCCAAAAAGGCCCTGAGACTAGCAGGGGCTCCACGCTTTGTCCGGCCATCGTGTGAGACTAAAAATGGGACACTCGAAATCGCCATCGTTTGCGATACCGTCATGGATTCCTTCAACTTTTCCTGTTGGCAATAACCTTTTGTTGCGACAGGTATCAGCCCATAGTTCTCACCCATAAGAGCAGCAAGACTACTTTCTACCTGGTCGGTGCTGCAGGTAAGGGCGGCAATATCTGCCCTGGACTTTTCACCTAGAATAGGCAGGGGCACCAGTCTGAATGTATATTCATCATCCAGCCCTTCCATCTGCGCCATTGTGTTTGCGCAGTACCGGCAACCAGGAGCAACAAACACGAAAACCTCTTTTGGCCCCTGTCCATAGGTCAGGTTGAATATCTGGTCAGCATCTAGGCCAACTTTACTTGTTTCGACCTTGTCTTTAGTCGATCGGAAGTCCGCGACATTAAGAATCTCGATTCCTGTCCAGGTATCGAGCATCAGACCCTGGATAACATATCTTCCATCCTTGGAAATGAAGTAGGATCGCCCGTCTGAATCGACCATCATCATTCCGGTTTCCGGTATATCAACCTTATCTGTGATGTCCTTTGAAAAGGCTATTCCACACGTCAGGATCAAATAAATTGCAACCATCTGTAATATTTTCTTAATCAACCCAGGCTCCTTTTAGTTGTCAAGATAGCAGCGACTCGAACCTTCCGGAGGTTTGAAAAAGGTCTATTTTTGCCCCTTTTCATTTAAAAGCTTCAGACTCGCCCCCCGGGTCATAATAAAATTCACACTTCGTCCTGCATCGATCTCAATCACCGGGTAAATGTTCTCAGCCATTTTCATATAAAAATCGGCCACTTTTTCGAGCGCGGTTCCTGCGCCCCTTAGACCTGCGGACTGCATGGAATCCCTGCTAAGTGCTTGCTGGTAGGGGGTAGTTCCGCTTGAGGTTGTCATGATTGTTGGAACAGGGGACGATGAGAAGACGGACGCGAATGCCTGTAATCCGCCAGCCAGCATCGTGTTTGCGATAAGTTGGCCCTGCTTGCTCACCACGACCCCTCTTAATCCGACTTTCCCGTCCTCTCCTGCGGCATACATATCGATAGCCGCCTCAATGACTCCTCCATCTTCACGAACACACGAAAGGGTTTCAGATCGCAGGTACGCTCGCTCACTACTCAAATCCCCATAACCTGAAACGACCATGAAGCACTCACGAACATCCGTTCGCCATCTGTTCGGCAAAATAGCTTCCTTTTTAATTCTGACCAGGGCCGGATAGGGGTTTCTTCGTGTAGATTCAGACGTCGGAGCATCCATTCCGCTTATAAGGACACCTGTGACTATGCTTCCCGCTGGTAGATAGAGGGCTTTTTCCTCTTCTTTATCTCTGATTGCCTGAAGTTGAGCATTTTCGTTTTCTGCGGCCTTCACTGCCTCATCTGATAAGATTTTGCGCAACTTTGGTTTTTCTTGTTTTCTTGCTCCAGCCCCCAGTTTTTTTGCGTCCGGATCTTCGGGCTCTACCCACGGCACATCTTCGGGTTTAAGCGTCACAGCAGCGAGTCCTCCCGGCGACTCAGCAGTCTGGGGATCTACTTTCTTTGATGGTGCAGGATCTGTGTTTCCTGCCCTTATGCGGTCTCCATATCTTTTCTCCATCGCCTCTAAAGCTATGCGTGCAGCGTGCTGTTTCAGCAAATCCTCGTTTACTGCGGGGGGGGTGTTCTCATCCACAGTTTTGATTTCATCCAGGAAGTTATCTAACTTTTTAT
>SDWK01000386.1 GCA_004195335.1 Shewanella sp. | reverse complement strand
TTAGTTTACATGAGTTAATTCTTATCTTGTTAGTATTTATTTTGAACATATCACCCTATAGTGAAAGGAAATTAAGAGCGATAAGGTCTTATAATGACCGCGACTATTTATTGCATATTGAATTACACACCTCATTGAGCACTACATAGAGAAGCGGGTCGTGTACAGAAATTACATAAAGGAAGATGTTATGGCTGGTTTGAAATTATCTCACTTACCCTTGTCGCGATTAATCGTATCGCAATTGAGCCTGCTTGCTCTCTTAATGAGTACATCAGTTTTTGCCGATTCTGTTAAACATCAATCCGGTTTTTTTGTGCCTGGATCTTCGTTTCAGATGGGGTGTTCGATCCAAGATGGTGACTGTGAGTCCGATGAAGGAAAACCCGGTGGCGTCTCTGTTTTTGTGCCTGGATTTTATATCGATACTCATGAGGTCATGGTCAGTGAATATCAAGCGTGTCTGGATGCGGGGAAGTGTAAAAGACCTAAAGATCATAACCGTAACCAATACTGTAACTTAGGCGCCAAGGGGCGAGGTAACCATCCCATTAATTGTATCGACTGGGCACAGGCTCAGTCATTTTGCCAATGGCGAGATCAGCGCCTGCCTTATGAGGCTGAATGGGAAAAGGCGGCTCGCGGATCAAGTTTAACGCGATATCCTTGGGGTGAGTCGGTGAGCTGCAAGCAAGCCATCTTGGATGATGGTAAAACTATGGGGTCAGTAGCGGGTGAGCCCGATGGCTGTGGTGAGGACCGAACCTGGCCTGTAGGTTCAAGACCGGCCAATGCATTTGGCTTATTCGATATGCATGGCAATGTCGGTGAGTGGACCATGAATTGGTATGCGTTGGACGGTATTGAACAATATGTTCAAGGCAACTTCACAGAGCAGAAGCCTAGTCCGCGTAAGGTTGTAAGAGGGGGCTCATGGGATGAGACGGCACTTAACCTGCGTAGCTCTTTTCGTAATATCAAAGCGCCAGTCAGTGGTGAGGGGATCTATGGCTCCATTGGCTTCAGGTGTGCGAATAACTAAGGCTTGAAACCTTCGCGGCTAAAGCCGCTCCTATCTAATAGCCTGTCATCCCGGCGATGCTTTTAGCCGGGATCGGACTCCTTCCCCGTTGCAGGAACCCCCTACCTGAAGAATTGCTAACATCGGCCATATCAGAACGTTAAGCCTTCAGCTTTCCCCCCATTTTTCTACAAAAAATGTAACCAGTCTGTAATTCTCAATGTAAATTATAATGCAAATGATTCGTATTTGACCTAATTTGTCCGTAAATGTAGGGGGAACTGTTAATTCAGTGCGGATGAAATTATGAAAACTAAGTTAAGTTTGCTGGCGTTATCAATGACAACGCTAAGCATTACAGGCCTGAGTAGTACACATGTGTTGGCGGCATCAGATCCAGCTCAGCTTGAACAAGCTATCGCGAAGCAGGAAGTTGAGCTTAACAAGCTCAAGCAAGATTTGGCGGAACTTGCCGCACAGCAAAAAGTGCAACAACAAGAACAGGAAAAGCAGGCTCAAGTTGTCACCGCTGCCAAGCTGGAATTTGCTGAGAGTAAATTCAGTAAGTTTAAGTTCGAGTCATATGGCAGCATGAACTACACCAGTGCTGAGTATTTTGAAAATGTACAAGATACTTCGCCTGAGCGTCGTGGTCGTTTCGACCTAGAACGGATTGTGACTGAATTTGGCTACCAGTTTAATGACGAGTGGGACATGGAAGTCGAAATAGAATATGAGCACGGCGGTACCGGTACAGCGCTCGAATATGATGGCTTCGATGAGTTTGGTGAATTTGAGTCAGAGGTCGAGGCTGGTGGTGAGGTCATGATTGAGAAGGCACAATTGAGATACCGTCCCAGCGATGCCTTCGGGGTTAAATTCGGTAATATCCATCTGCCAATTGGTCTGTCGAGTATTCTACATAAGCCCGATCAGTATCTGACCGTGCTGCGTCATCGCAGTGAAGCGGCATTGTTGCCTGCCGTCTGGAATGAAACCGGTGTCGGCGTATTTGGTGAGGTGGCGAATTTTCACTATCAGGCACAGGTTGTTAGTGGACTTAATTCTGAATACTTCAGAACCTATGATTGGGTTGCATCGGGGCACCAAAAGCGCTTCGAGCATGTCAATGCCGATGACTTAGCGTATGCCTTGCGCCTCGATTACGGCAACTTTAAAAAAGGCTCCGCTGTCGGTGTAGCCTATTACTACGGTAATACCACTGGCAATCGCCATAAGAGTAACAAGGTGTCCGGTGATGGCAGTGTAAGCATTCTGGC
>SDWK01000385.1 GCA_004195335.1 Shewanella sp. | reverse complement strand
GATAATTGTTATGGGGAGTAAATCCGACGTTTTACCGTGTGATTAGGCAAATACAGGGATACAACTCCCCATAACCATTTACGCACCATAAGCACGGTTATGGGGCGCACCCCATAACCGTGCGTGCAACTTTCACTGCATACGGCTCAAGCCTCCACTAAGGCGTATTATGTTACCCAGCATCCTCATAAAGCAGATAAAACAGGATTAAACCAAGTGTTTCTACATTCCTTCCCAAGTTTCCGCTTACTTAAGTAAGCTTCATATTGGGGATCGTAAGGGATAGCCGCACTTCTGATTTTTACATGTCTTTTTATTGGGGTATGGGCAATTTGAACAAGATTGAATAAACAATCCATGTTCGCAATTTTCTGCCAGCCGTGAAACTGCCATTGACCTTTACGGTTCAGAAAATATTTCCGCGCTATCCAGTGTCTACTTTTAGTTGGATGACGCCTAGTTGCCCATCTCCATAACATCCAGAATATTTGATGACCTACATAACCAAAAACTTTCTTGGCAACACAATGGCGATAATAGTTCGCCCATCCTCTCAGTTTGGGATTCATCATCTTGATGAGATCATTCACTGGGATAGTTAGATGTTTTCTGATGAATTCACGCATGTTTCTCAAAAATGACAGTACATTGCTTTTACTCGGTTTAATGAGTAGTTTGCCGTTATACTTTCTGACATTGAATCCCAGAAAGTCAAAACCATCATTGATATGAGTAATATGCGTTTTTTCTTCAGAGAGTGTTAAGCCTCTATCTTGTAGAAAGTGGATCAGTTGCGGTTTGATTTCATTGGTGAGTACTTCCTTTGAAGTGCCTGTGATCACGAAATCATCAGCGTAACCTATAAAATTTATTTTATCGCCAGTCTTACGAGCGATTGACTTTACCAGTTGTTCTAAACCAGCAAGTGTCAACAACATAAGCGTTGGAGAGATAATCCCACCTTGCGGCGTTCCTTCTGCCGTTTTATAGAATAATCCTTTATCAATAAACCCGCATCTAAGCCATTGCTTCAGCATTCTTTTATCCATTTGAATGTTATCGATGAGCCATTGATGACCAATCTTATCGAAGCAGGCTTTGATGTCGGCCTCAAGAACCCATTGTGCTGAGCCTTTTTTACACAGACACTTAAAGCACTGAGCTATAGCATCAGCGGTGCTACGGTTAGGTCTAAAACCATAGCTGTTTGGGTCGACGATGCTCTCAGATACAGGCTCCAGCGCAGTAAGATGTAACGCTTGTTGCGCCCTGTCTATCATGCATGGAATACCTAATGGTCTGAGTTTACCGTTTTTCTTCGGGATATAGATACGCCTGAGCGGTTTGGCTTGGTAGCCTTTTCGGCTCAGTTGATTAACCGCAGTCATACAACGAGCATCGGTGTTCCAGATGATGCCGTCTATTCCTGGTGTTTTACTGCCTTTGTTTTTTGATACTCGTTTAACAGCAAGTAATTTTGCTGATTTCGAGTGAGTCAGTATCCATTGCAGAGCTTTCACTTTGCCTTGTTTACCTTCTCTGGTTGCTTTTGCAATGCGCATCTGAAGCTTTAATACATGCTGCTCGACAGCTTTCCAGTTGATGGATTGCCATTGAGTGCCGTAAGAAGAGGCACTAACTTCATTGAAAGTTATCATTTGCGTTTCTCCTTGAATAAAGTTCTTCAAATCATCTTGCAACGGGAGACCAGCTGGAAGTGGGCTCACTTTCGTGTCAGACATTAGCCTGTATCTGCATCATTACAACGCAGCATTAGCTTTCTCCAGCCTCCTTTACCTGCACCACTATCGGCTTTCTTCTCAGACAGCTTTCCCTATTGGGAGCAATACAGGCTTACCGTGTTCCGCATGGAACGCAGTGTCAGGTTAGATGCCCACTCTAATGCGGAGAGATTCTCGATCACGAAAGAGTACGTGCCAACCTCTTTCCTTCCCTCGTTGCCGTTTTGGCTACAGCGTATTAACCACTTCCGCTGCTTGGCGCATAACGCATTTTACATGGGTTCACTTTCATTCATCATACTGACTCCCTAGCACTTACCCGACTTGTGGTTATCAGGAGGAACATCCTCTCACGATTATTTTCCCGTCCAGTGGACTTTGTTACATTGTCAGACTCGCTACTTTATTCAGAGTCTTAGGGTCATCTGGTGATACAGATGGTTCACTCTTATCGCGGTGAACAGCGTTACATACGACTTCACGTCGCACGGCACATTGCGAGATAGGAAATGTTACTGGTTTTACTCTAGATTAATGGCCAAAATCACTGAGCCACAAC
>SDWK01000379.1 GCA_004195335.1 Shewanella sp. | reverse complement strand
CCATTGATCCTGAACAGGGCAAAGTGCTCTATCTTGGCGCCGGTGGAGAGAGTCGGCCAGTCATTGAAGGCGATATCCTGTCCCGCATCGGCGGCGGACAAGTAGACGTCCATCTTAGTGATCACACCCGGCTGGAAGATATCCGGTCTCATGTTGTGGGCGGTCACCTCCAGATTTTTAATAAGAGTTGGCTGTACATCCTTCATTTTGTAGTCGATTGCCATAGTCGGAACAATAACCTTGCCTCCGGCCTCCGTTATGCGGGCCATCTCTCTGTCCTGAACCCAGCGACGTCTCTGAGTCATCTCAGCAGACAAGGGTTGGAAACGGATGGTCATGCCAGGTTGAATCCACATTTGGTCCATTCTGGAGTAGGAAAGTTCTCCCTGGGGGCCGATACCACTTATGGTGCTGTCAATTTTTTTAAAATCCCCGCCATCGAATTTAGATCTGAAGTGCCAATCTTTGCCTTGGTAGTTAGCATAGACATCGTTATCCTGTTCATCGAACACGCCGTCGCCATTGCTGTCCCAAGATATTTCAAATTCGAAGGTATCACGGCCGCTGTTTTCCGGAGTGACGATATTTTCAAGTTTAAGATCATTACGTGTTACGGCTAGGTAGCGTAGGGCATCAAACGCGCCGTAGTGGCCGGGTACGAATATATCATTACGAGCAGTACCCGCACCCAAGCCATCAGGGTTGGTCATTAAGAGCTGATGCATCTTGGCCGCATCGACTCTGATTGTGGCTTCTTCAGGGTTGTAGATGCCAGCGAGGTGCGCATCGCGCTCATCTATCCAGCCATCCTTATTGAAATCGACATCCGGCCAGTCAACTTTTGGCTTGTCTTTATTATCAAGATCGCTGTTGTCATGGATCCAGTGTGTCACCGGATCTTCATAACGACCCAATTTTATATAAAACTCACCGGTAAATTTGGTATCAGGCTTGATATCCAGCGTCAGGTATTTGGATTTTTCCGGCTCTGGCGTATCGGGAGTTATGGGTGTTTTTGTTGTGTCATCACTACCACAGCCTGCTAACATGCTTAGCAACAGCCCGCTATATAGCTTTCTTCTCATTGTCATCTCTCTTGGTGTTAGTCGTGAATTTATCTTTTTGTTTTTACAAATTGCAATTCGAATTTGCTGACACGAGATTAGCCGAAGCGAACCGCCAAAACGCTACGACTAGTGGTAGTGTTTTGGCGGGGCAAAGAGAGTTGTGATGTGGATATGATTATCTATCGAAGTTGAGCATTCGGTTATTGTCTAACTGATAGTGAAATGGATTAATCCAAGACGCCCAGGGTATGGGCAAAACTGACCAGTTGAGCCCGATTTTTGGCATTAAACAGCTCTTTTAGCCGATTCTGATGGTAATTAACCCCACTCTCTGAAATCACCAGATGTTCTCCAATCTCTTCGCTTGAGTACCCTTGGGCTGTGAGCTCAAGAACCTGTAGTGCCTTGGATGAAAGGCAGTTGAAATTACTGATAGGGTTGAGCTGTTCAATGCACCGGTCGTTAAATAGACAGGAATACAAGGTCAGTTGATGATCTATTTTGGCTTGGTTTGCCATTACCGTTTGTTTTAGCATTTCAGTGCTTAGTTCAGAAAAGAATACAAAGCCCCCTTGCCAATCCGAATGATACTTGATTGGTAGCAACCAGAGCATTCGACTTCGAATGCCATGTTCTTCATTTAATCGTTGAAACTGTTGTCCTTTGAGAGAGCGCGTGTCTACCTCTTTGAAAATATTGGGGCCCATATGTTGTTTGCTCAAATATCCTTCATCGGATGCCGCAAAGTATTGAAGATAACTGTGTCTGTATTCCAATATAGATGGACTGGAACAAATAACCCGTTTGGCCTTGAGCATCTCAAGGGGACGACGACGGCGTAACTTATTAAACTCTTGTGATGAAGGTACTTTGGCCTTGCTGATGATGCCATAAAAGAACTGAGTGATCCCAAATTGCGCCAGGTATTCACAGACCTGATCAATATGGGATGGATCGATATTGCATGGCTTAGTGTGAGAATAACTCATAATATTTTTACTTTAATGGGCATAAATTATCTGGAACAGGACATAGGGTACAAGCTTACTGTTGTTACATCTACATGCTGTCTGAACAATGTTAAGTTGAGGCCTGAAAACTGATGATAACAGACCTCGTTAATTATTTCGTCGCTCTATTCTTGCTGTTTAAGATCCTTATCTTTATGACAGGTCATGCAAGAATATGGATCGGGGAATACCTTGCTCATATCCCAGTCTGAGTTTACTGAACTC
>SDWK01000106.1 GCA_004195335.1 Shewanella sp. | reverse complement strand
GTTTGATTCAATCTACCAAACAAGAGAAGAAGCAAAGCGAGATATCGTTGATTACATCGAAATGTTCTACAACAGCAAAAGACGTCATTCTTACCTGGGCTATCTCAGCCCAAAAGAATTTGAAAAAATGATGTCCATGAAAAAAGCAGCTTAAGAAAAGTGTCCATTTTTACTTGACCAGGTCAACATAACTCTGCCCAAGGAAAGGGACCCTGCTTTGTTCACGCAACCAACAAGTGGAGGATCAAGGAGATTGTGCAATGACACTATCAACTCCTGAAAAGATCAGGACACTACAGAGGAAGCTCTATTGTAAGGCTAAGTCAGAGCCTTCCTTTCGCTTTTACGCCCTTTATGACAAGATATATCGGCCTGACATCCTGAGTCATGCGTACCATCTTGTCCGTTCAAATAAAGGATCGCCGGGTATTGACGGTGTGAGTTTTGAGAGCATAGAGGAAGGAGAAGGGGAGGAATATTTTCTGCGGAAACTTCCAACAACTGCAGGGTGGCACAAGATGCATGCCTTATGATGAAGGACATCGGAAAGCCGTGTACGGGAAAACCGTATGCACGGTTTGATGAGGGAGCACTGAGGAAAGATAGGACTCTGGAACGCGTAGTAGCCGCGTGCGGCGAGGCGCCATCGCAAGGGTAATAACTATCTGAATCAGTGCTCTACTCTACCCTTTTACTTGTTTACTTGGATGTATCGATTCGAACACCGAACGCATAGAGGGAGCCACCGGTTTTGGACTCAACCTTTAAGCCATCGTTCTGGTAACATTCGCTTGGACTCTCATCAATTTGCCTGTCACTGGGTGCACCTGCAGTTAGATCATCATTGAAGCTTTCTTGATCCGAGGACGTCGTAGTCAGATCTTCAAGATCTTCTAAAAGGTTATCCTGCTTATTATCTGGAATATCAGATTTCATATACAAATTAGTTCATTCCAATACGGCTGAGTATGCAACATATTGTTACATACTTCGTGCTATTATTTGTAGTTGTTTTAACGCCTCTGCCGCTTAACAATCTTGAATAGTATCTTAAATTTTGAAAGTCAATATTGTTGTCCTCAAGCTCTTTACCATGAGTCTGTCAGGCGTCGCTGGATTTATTTAGACAAGGTAGACATCAAACCGGCTTGTTTTTCCGGTTATAGCATGGGACGGTACTGTATCGTCAAGAGTTGGTGCCAGGCGTGGTCTCTTGACCACAACCCGGTTGCGGGCGCAATGAAGTGCAATATCCAGGAGCTTTCCTGCATCCTGGTCATCGCCAGCCAGCCCACGCAGTATCCTCATTTCCTTTTTAACCAGACTGCTCTTTGTGCGTTCCGGAAACATGGGGTCAAGGTAGATAACATCGGGCCAATCCTGCAGTTTTAGTTTTTGCAGGAATTCATTGCTGTCAGCATGGGTGAGTTGTATTCTTCCGGCAATTTCAGCTGTTTGTGCTGCTGCCTGCTTTGCCCTCTGTAAACCATCTTCAAGCATGGCAGCCAGTATTGGAGAACGTTCGAGCATATGCACGTGACAGCCGAGATGGGCCATAATAAAACCGTCCCGTCCAAGTCCTGCGGTCGCATCAATTACAGAGGGCTGTCTACCTTTTTTTAAGCCGATGGCGCGGGCCAGGGCCTGACTGCGGCCACCTCCATGTTTCAGGCGGTATTCCATGGTGAGGCCCGTAAAGTTTACCATGATAGGGCCAGGTCCGTTTTTATCTGTTTGTTTAAGGGCAATGCTGTCAGCAGAGCATATCAGCAGGTACTGAAATTCCTTTGTATCCTTCTGTAACAGAGGGATACCCAGATTTGCTGCTAAAGCATTCGCTCTGTCATACTGATCAGCTGTAGCCGCTTGGACTGCAATGGCTAATGTGTTGTTGCCATGAATCACAATGTTATTGTATATAAAGGTATCAAGTAGGTTAGATTTTTGTTAAAAAGGCATCATATTTCAAGTATAATTTTTCCTATAATACCCGCAAACAATTATTAAGGAAACCATGGATCATCATGATATTGCTCAGCCCAAGGTAGTGGCAATTATCCCTGCCCGTTATCATTCGAATCGGTTTGAGGGAAAACCCATTGCCCCTATACTGGGAAAACCAATGATACAGCACGTTTATGAACGCGCACTCTCAGTGCCATTGCTTTCCAGGGCTGTTGTTGCTACCGATGATGAGCGCATTGCTGACTGTGTCAGATCTTTTGGAGGGGAGGTGGTCATGACACGATCTGATCATGCCTCCGGAACTGACAGGCTTGCAGAAGCTGCTACAAAACTTGATAT
>SDWK01001003.1 GCA_004195335.1 Shewanella sp. | reverse complement strand
TGTTACTTAGTTTAGAACTTAACTATTAGTTTTTGTGGCGACGTCAAATCCATTATTACAATTAAATAAAAATATAAATATGGAGTGTCGTGATGAGTACAACCAAGACAACAAGGTGTATAGGCTTACTCGCCTTAATCCTTGCACTTCCGGTCAACGCCGGTAAACCTGTCGACAATGATGGCGATGGGTATAAATCGAGTTTAGATTGTAACGATAATAATTCCTTAGTATGGCAAGTTAACTCTTGTGGTGTTTGTGAAGTCGAACCTGCTAACGGTTGTAATCCTTCAAGCCCGCACTCGGATCTGAGCTGGGATGATTACCCTAGCGCATGTATAAGTTGTCACGATGGTGGCGTCGGCGGATCGCAATATGATGAGATGTTTGGCTCTACCCATTATCAGTGGACTGGTGATACACCGGATATGGTTAATCAGGGTGGTACCCTACAGGGTAAATTAACCAATGCGATCAACAGCTATTGCATAAACATCGAAGGTGACTGGCCAGTATGTGGCTCATGTCATGCTGGCCGTGGTATTAAGCCTGGCGAAGGTGATACCAACGCCAATGTCGATTGTTTGATGTGCCACAACAAAGATTACGCGCTAAACCGGGTCAGAAAGTCTGACGGTAGCATGGGACCATCGGATGGTACTGCACAGGTCGATCTCGATGGTTATGTTCAGAACATCGCCGCCCCAGGCAGAACTAACTGTCTTAAGTGTCATGCCTACGCCGGTGGTGGTGATGGTGTGAAGCGTGGCGATATATCTTCGGCCTTAATGGCTAACTCTGATATGCATTTCGATGTTCATATGAATGTTGCCGGTGCTAACCTGGATTGTCAGGATTGTCACAAGTTTGATAGCCACAGAGTAATAGGCAAAGGGTCAGATCTGCGCCCTACCGATGATATAGTCAGAGGCGCTGAAGTGACGTGTAGCAGCGGTACCTGTCACGTCGGAATGGACTCTGGTTCTGGACATGCAAGCTCCGGACGTCGTGGTGAGCCCGATCGACATGTGGCAAGAGTGTCCTGTCAATCCTGTCACATTCCAACCTATGCAAAAGATCTCGGCGACCCTTCGCATGTGCCAACAGAGATGCATCGAGATTGGCGTTTCCATCATGATGGTTCCCCAGCCGACGGTGTTTCTGGTGCCGGTCACCCCCATGCCGATAAATTGGCAAACCAGACTCCGGAGATGAAGTTCTGGAATCGTAAGAGTGATAACTACCTGCTGCATGATCTGGGTATTGTAGATCCCGCCACTGGTCGTTATCCCACCTCTCGTCCTATGGGTGATGTATCGGATGGCAAATTAACGCCCTTCAAATACAAGACCGCGACTCAGCCGATGACGGTTGCCGATGAGCGCATGATTGCACTCGATACTTTCGAGTATATCAAAGGGTCGGGTGATGCAGTTGCTTCCATCGAGGCAGGTTTAACTAACATGGGATACCCAGTTAATGAGCCTTACAAGTGGATCGAAACCGATACTTATCAAGTCATTAACCATGGTGTAAACCCTGCCAGCGAAGTCGCGGCTTGTAGTCAATGTCATGAAGAAACATTGGATTTAACTACTGACTCTAAGCTGGATGCCATGGGCTATCGCCTTAAGGGACCTAAAGAGCAAGTGTGTGCCCAGTGCCACGATGGCAGTAAAAACTTACCTCGTACCTGGGATCGTATGCACAACCATGTTCAAAAAGGCAACACAGGTATTGGTTGTAACTTCTGTCACGATGTCGAGCGAGTCGAACGCAACTTGTGTGATCCCTGTGATTCCACATGCTCCATCGAATATGTGGACAACATAGCTTATCCGCATCAATGTAACTAAATCAATGTAAACAAATAGGAGGCTGGCACCTAGTGCCAGCCTTTTTTTGGGGCTATTAAACTCGATTTGTCATTTTAAAAAGGTCTGTGATAGGTAATGAACAATCGCGTGTTAAGTTTTAACGCCTAAAAAACCTCCATCTTCAAATCTGGCGCGAAAATTTTCTTTATCACACCCAGTCATCTTTTTGCAGTGAGTACATTGGAGCTCATTTTCAAATAGCGTTGTAGTACTAAATGATTCACTATCACTCATAAATATCGGCGAAGGAAACCACTTGTTACAGTGTTTACAACAAATGGATATTTCGATCGTTCTAGCCATATTTGCCTCAGCTTAATCAAAAAACATGGTCAATCCGATTCAATTATAGCCTTTAAAATATGACAGACTTAGATAACGATACAAGCAACTGGGCACTCGACTAGCCACGAGCAATCGTAATGTCAGATACATAACCGTGTTCACTGCCCACCAGAGCGTGTTTTAACATGGTCGCCGCTTCATCAGCGCTCATAAAGTCGGATGTATCCAATGACTTACCACTTGAAGGCCAAAAACCCGTTGCCATGCCACCAGGATAAACGGCTATCAGTTTCATGGGACAGCCTTTAAGCTCGAGTCGTACAGACTCAACCAGCCCCCGTACCGCCCATTTAGCCGCACAATAGGTCGACTCACCGGCTTTCGCCGCCAGTGCCGCAGTTGACATAACAATCACAACGGTCACAGCTTGCTGTTTGTAGCGTTTCACCGCTTCACGCAACAGCATAATTGCCGATGTCACATTATTTTCTATCAAAGAGTTTATAGCAGAGGGTTCTTGATTTTCCAATGCTCCAAAATAACCGCTACCAGCACAATGTATGATGGTTTTAGGTGTATGTAGGCAGGTATCAAACAGGGCCTTAATATCATCGGGATGACTCAGGTTTGCCGTCTTAACTTGGACTTTTTCACTTAAAGGATTTGCAACTTCACGTAAACGTTGTTCGTTACGCCCTGAAATTAGCAGATCAAGCCCCTCTTCGCTGTAAAGCTTTGCCAGGGCAGCCCCTAGTCCGCTACTGGCACCGGTAATGACAATCATGGATCACTCGCTATTTAAATTATCAGATAAAAATAGTCACATAAATGGAGCGAGACTACAAAGGAATCTATCTGTGAGGATCAATTATCTGGGATGACTGAATAAATTTCGGCCAATTCTTATCGCACCCTCAAACTTTATCCACTCAATTAGCAGAGCATTAACCCGCTTATAGTAATCGATTATCAAGGAGTGTTGCCCGACTAGAGGCGCTGGGTCAGTAACTACAGACATTATTCCTGTCACGACTCTTAGCTTCATAGAGGGCCATATCCGCCTCATGAACAAGATCGGCTAATGATTGCCGTTTATAGCATGAGAGACCAATACTTACGGTAAGATGTAACTCCTGATTTTTACCCAGTTTCATGGACTTTTCGGCAAGCCTCATTCTATAGCGTTCAGCGAACATGACGGCATTATTTTCGGAAACATTTGGGAGGAATAACAGGAATTCTTCGCCACCATACCTAAGTAAGATGTCTGAATTGCGGCTGGTTTGACGTAAGGTATCGGCAACAAATTGTAGGGCTTGGTCGCCTATCTGATGGCCGTACTGGTCATTGACTCGTTTAAAATGATCAACATCGAGCATGAATACGGCTAAGGGCATCTTATTGCGCCGAGTTAACTCGTATAATTGACTCGCTCGATTAAGGCCTTCTCGGCGATTGTACAAACCTGTAAGGTAATCATGAGTAGCCTGCTCGGTCAGCTTATTTTCGAGTCGTTTCTGAGCCGTGATATCGAAGATGACCCCAATGAGACCTGCAACCTCATTATTGCTATCGAGAAAACTGGTTTTATGAAACTTAACATATCGTTCATCTCCTTGAGGTGAACGCACGACACTTTCATAATTCTGTACTCCAGGATTATCAAATAGCGCTTGATCGGAACTGTGATAGATCTCGGCCAGTTCTCGATCGAACAATTCAAACACGCCGCGTCCAATTAGTTTGCTGCGTTCGATTTTAATAAAGTCTTCTAATGCCTTGTTACACCCGAGAATTTTTCCAGTCTTGTCCTTATAATAAATAGGCACAGGAAGCGTATCTATCAGGTATTGCAACATAGGGCTATTATCTGATAAATAGCGGATGAGATCAGAGTCTAACGAACTATCCATATTCATTTAATGACATTCTCTAATGAGGCATTGATTCTACAATCTACTCAGCTTCAGTGTATGACTATCTGTCAATAACCGCTAGTTTTCTGTTTGTTTTTTATCCAAAAATCATCCCTGCCGACCTATAACTCATACTTATTGTTCACTCATCGATTCCCGACAGGTTTCATCAGTGCTTATTGCATTATTTACCCACATTTATTTTACGTTATTGTTATTATCCTAGCTTACCTTCACTTAGCCCGTTTACCTGGATGAGGTATCATGTCTTTGTTTGAAATTGGCATATTGCTGATCACTCTTTTTTTGGCGATGACCATAGTTTGGACCACTATGCGTGTCGGGATTTCGCCGATGCCCAGTTCAGCGAAAGCGTATCGAGCCATGATAAAATTGACCGAAGACACTGGCGATGGGGCTATTTATGATCTTGGTTCGGGTTGGGGAACCTTAGTCGTCCGTATGGCGATCAAGCACCCTAAGCGTAAGATCATAGGATATGAGATTTCATTGCTGCCTCATCTGATTAGCTTATTAATTAAATATCTTTTAAGAATCGATAATTTAACCTTATATCGACAGGATTTTATGAAAGTCGATCTATCTGGGGCATCAGTGCTGCTCTGCTACCTTTATCCTGATGGCATGTCAAAGCTAGCAGCCCTTATTGATGCACCATCGAAGGGGGAATCATGCTCACCAACAACGGCCCTTCACAACAAGGTTAATTCCAAGCAATTATCGAGTGACACTACCCACTCTCAATCTGAATGTCACCCGGACTTTATCATCAGTAATAACTTCGCGCTTCCCTCTCTAAAAGCCGAACAAGAGATCCGTTTAGACGATATTTATCGCTCGCCTATTTACCGCTATAAATTGAAGCCATCTGTTGATCCAACTAGAGAGTCCAACCGCAGCAAACATTAGCAAATCAATCGTTCAGTCAAATACCGACTACACTGGTTAGGTCTCTTAATGGTCTTAATTCAATTTTTCATGGTTTCATTCATTCTTAGTTATTCGCGGTTGAATTTCGCACATCTTTAGCAGTATGTTCCCAACTCACTGCACATATCTGTTTATAAAGTAGGCACTCGAGCGGGAAATGTTAATATTTTCACTCAAAACAGCAATAAACTACTGAAATTTAAAATCTTCATGCCTACACTGAAAATAACAAGTGTCATATATGAGGTATTCTCCCTATGAAAAAATTTCCTCTTGTCTCCCCTCTAAGTAGTGACCAGCTTTACCGAACATCTGAGCTTTCGGACCTCGCTCCTGAATTCAAATCTACTAAGAATTTAACCCCTATCAATGAAATTGTGGGTCAGGAACGCGCACAACAAGCCGTTGAATTCGCCATGTCCATGAAAGAGAAAGGCTACAATATCTACGCCATCGGACGTAACGGCTTGGGCAAACGTACTATGGTACTGCGTTACCTAAATCGCCATGTGCCTGATGGTCATGGCCATGTTTTATATGACTGGTGCTATGTCATTAATTTTGATGAAACGCGTACCCCTAAAGTACTCAAGTTGCCCGCTGGCACAGGAACAGAGTTAAAGCGAGACATCGAAAAGCTCATGGTACGTCTTGTAAAAGCCCTACCGCTTGCGTTCGATAACGAGATGTATTATTCCCGAGCCGAAAAACTCAAAGGGTTACTCGCTAAAAAACAAGAGTCAGCCCTGCAAGGACTCACCAAAGAAGCGAAAGAGTCCAGTATGAGCCTGACGATCACCTCTCAGGGTAGTTATGAATTGGTCGCCATGGATGGAGAAGAACCCTACACAGAAGAGTCCTTCGCTTTACTATCTAAAAAGAAGCAAGCTAAGTTAGAAACAGCCATTACTTCACTGGAATCAAAACTGAGGGTGATCGTGAGACAATTCACGGTTTGGGAAGAGGAGTACTCCGAGAAACAGCTCAAACATGATGAGCAAGTCGCTCAGGATGTACTGGCTCACCTCACAGAAAATATAAAAGAGAAGTACAGTTACTTACCTGCAGTAAAATCCTATCTTGCTGAAATGCACAAAGATATCATCGATAATCTTGACCTTTTTCTTGAAGAAAACGAGGAGCAACTGGCTCTCTCCTACGCCTCACTCGACAAGAAGATGCCAAGACGTTACCAGATCAATGTATTAGTAGGCCAAGATACCGAGAAGTTGCCGATCATCGTTGAGGAGACGCCTAACTATCACTCCATTTTTGGCTACATAGAGAATGCGACCTTCAAAGGCACCATCTTTTCTGACTTCTCATTGATCAGACCCGGAAGCCTGCATAAAGCCAATGGTGGCGTACTGATGATCGACGCGATTAAGGTACTCGAACAACCCTATGTCTGGGATGGGCTTAAACGCGCATTAAGATCGAGAAAGCTCAGCCTGAGCTCACTCGAGCGTGAAGTCACCTTATCTGGGACTATCTCATTGGATCCTGAGGCGATTCCTTTAGATATCAAGATTATTTTATTTGGCGATTATCAAACTTATCAGCTCTTACAACATTATGATCCTGAATTCAGTGAGCTATTTAGAGTGACAGCCGACTTTGAAGACGTGATGCCACGCACGCCAAAATCTGAAGCTCAATATGCACAATTTATCTCGAGTATTATCCACGGTAATAAGATGCTTCATTGCGATCGAAGTGCGATTAAACGAATCATCGAGTTCAGCTCCAGACAGGTAGACGATCAAAACAAACTGTCTTTACATTCGGCGGACATAGCCAACCTGCTTCGCGAGTCAAACTATTGTGCCCGGACAAGTAAATCCAACATGATCCGTGCCCGCCATGTGGAGCAAGCACTGCATAATAATGAGCTCAGGGTATGTCGACTCAAAGACAATGTAATGCAGAGTTTTGTCAATGGTACCACCTTGATAAGTACTCAGGCGCATGCCGTTGGTCAGGTCAATGCTTTGGCTGTGATTGCGACCTCAGACCACCAATTTGGGGCCCCTAGCCGGATAACCGCCACTACGGCATTTGGCGAGGGTAAGGTTTTTGATATCGAGAGAAAGGCCGATCTCGGTGGCAGTTTACATTCCAAGGGGGTGATGATTCTATCGGCTTATCTTGCCTCCATTTTAGGACAAACGGCTAAGATACCACTCACCACTCACCTTACATTCGAGCAATCATACGGTGGTGTCGATGGTGACAGTGCCACTATGGCAGAACTTTGTGCCATGGTGTCGGCTTTCTCTCAACAGCCCATCAGACAAGATATCGCCATCACAGGTTCGATGAACCAATTTGGCGAAGCTCAACCTATCGGCGGCGTCAATGAGAAAATTGAAGGCTTCTTCGATGTTTGTACGATTAAAGGACGCAAGGCGAGTCAGGGAGTCATCATTCCTCAATCTAATGTTCAAAACCTGATGCTTAGAAAAGATATTGTCGATGCCGTTAAGAAAGGTAAGTTTAATATCTGGGCCATTGAGCATGTCACTCAGGCCATAGAACTTCTGACCGGTATTCCTTCGGGAATAAATGTCAAAGGCAGCCGCAAAGCCACTCCATACCCCAATGATTCTATTTTTGGTATGGCGCAAGCACGCTTGGAAACGTTGAGAAAGGATAACCCAACCGTAGAGAAACAGAAGTAGCTTGTAACATTCAGTATCGATGACCTTTCGGGTCATCGATTTTTAACCCTAGCTTTACTATTTACAGTCTTATTACTTATAGTGTTATAAATTATAGCCTTATAACTATAGTCAAGGGACTAATACCAGCGGTACACCAATTCGGTGAGCGAGTTTGTTCGCCACGCTACCGAGTAACAGATCGGCAAAACTAGAGCGCCCTCGGCGGCCGACAAACAACATGTTGGCATGCTGCTCTTTTGTGCACTCATGCAATACTTGGGCTGGATCGCCCCATACCAACTCCGTGGTTAATTGCACATCGTTTCCACTGTATTTTCGTTTCAATGGCTCGAGTACATTCTTCGTCACCAGCCTTTCCTCTTCACCCCGGTCTAAAATAATGGGGGGCGCTTCTTCTAACATCATAGGTTGAACGATCGGAAAGCTCAGAACATAGACCAATTTTACCTGTGCACCGGTTTGCTTAGCTAAATTCACGGCACGTTCCGTCGCCCGATCACTCCACTCGCTACCATCCACACCCACAAGATATAGACATTTATTCATCAGTTATCTCCATTGTCGCAAATCCATGAACACTCATCGGCACATTACACCAAGTATCAATGAGTGAAGACTATCCGTCATGTCTATCATGACAAGCTCTAAAACAGCCGTCCACCTTTGATTTAAATATATTTAATGCAGTTGGTATTACATATTTTCATTACTTA
>SDWK01000643.1 GCA_004195335.1 Shewanella sp. | reverse complement strand
AAGTAAGACAGTATTTCGGCATCTAATTGATTAAGCAGGAATTTATCCATTGCTGCGTGCAACACTTCCGATAACACTTCAGGTTCATATGAGACATAAGGCACAGATAATTCGTATTCTTCATGACGGCTACTACCACTTTTCTCGATGAAAGACGGGGAGGCATTAGTAAAAACACGATGCAAACGCGTTGTCCATATATCTGCATTACAGACTCGACAATCCCGAATGTCAGCATGTGCAATTAAACGAAGAATAGCATCTCCCGCTTCACCGAGATCTCTAATCGTTGCTGCGATACTGACGCTTTTGCTTGCCCCTTCCGCTGACCATACCTCAGCAATATAACTTGGCTCAAATCCCGCTGACCATAAAACATGACCATGTTCATCAAATCCAATAGACAGGATTGGCTTTGACAACAGGTTCGCAACTATCTCCGAGCACTTAGCAATCTCGATGACTGGTACGATATCAATTAAGCCTCCACCGAAACCGCTCTCGATCACTAAGCCGATAGCAGTATCCAGCCGGCCTGACAGAAAAACAGGGGCACCAGATATCCCCTTAATAACACTTACACTTCCAGGAGACGGATCAATCTCTGCAATTTGCGCAAATATGGCAGCTTGTGTAAGACTGGTATTACTATTAAGGGCGAGAGCCGTTGAACGCACACTGCCCTTGAACTCCGTACCTTGAGGATATGAACTAGCCTCAGCGTGAGCATGCCCGATAGTACGAACACTATCATCCCGGTTGATCCCCTGAGAGGACAAAGAAAAGCTCTGTCCAGAAATTTCAGACTTTCCTTCCCCCAGCTTTAAAAGAGCTACATCCAGTTCAGGTAATGGCTCTTGGATTTCGACAGAGATGCACGGTCCACCATAAAATTCTATGACCAATTCATCGTCGTCAAGGAGTTGATCCACACAGTGAAAGGCAGTTAAAGCAAACTCTGCACTGATTAGCCAAGCGGTGCCCACTAAGGTTCCATTCAATTCCAGTCGAGCGACGGCACTACTCATTAACTGTTCTCCCCATAGGACAATGTCCTTCGCTGATCATCTGGATGAAAACACCAAAGTTCTGCTTGCTGAACATTTTGATTTTCATCAAGGACTATTTCCGTGTATGAGCAGAACGATAACAAGTAGCCATCCAATCTGTTATCACGAAGATCGTCAAGGAAACCGTTTAGCTTTCCATCATCATGTTCTACGTCATCGATTAACTGTGATGGGATGCGCATAACATTTACCCATGCTCCACTGTTCAGGTAGCGCCCTTTTCTGTCTTTATCGAGAGAGAGCTCTATATTCTTAGGCAGGTGGGTATGGCCAAATACCACCGTCGAAAATTCTCCAGAGTGGCACAATGCTTTTGCCGCATCTAAATAGTCTGTGGCTTCATTAGAGGGATCGAAAGTTCGATCGTCAGCTAACCGACGAAGAGCAGCAAAGAGTGCCTTAGTTTTCAACTCCGCCCTTCGAGACGTGAACACATCACCAGCCTTGCCGACTTCCTGCAATAACCAATTCATAGCTCGTTGAAGATAATCGAACGTATCTACACCAGACAACTGTCGAGACGGCTCCGAAACAGTAAACTCAGCAGATGACTCTCCACCCAGTTCTCGGCGCAGTAGGGAATGTAATGTTAATGGAGTGTCAATACCATCTGGAGAAAGTTGCCTCGCCCGGTTAGGTTCGGCTGCCCATTTTTGCCCTGAATTGAGTAACTTGGGGGTACTCTTTGCCAGAGTGACTATGGCTGACAGAGCTTTATCGAGGCCTGGCTCTAAGGCAAGAAGAAGCGGAATCACAGCCTCAACCTCAGGCTTAAGCAAATCAAGAAACCTAAATTGTTTTTTTAGAGGGTTGAACACGTCGGTAACCAATAGTGAACCCGCTGGTGGTTCGTACCTATCTACAGTGGCACGATGAGACATGGACATACCACGTGACATTGCAGAGCGCTCCTGACGTAACCCGCTATGATCTACTATGTTGAAGCGATCATAGCGGTTTCCGTGCTCAATCAATAGGTCACCACGACTGTATGCCTCGCCATCGTAAATGAATTTTACTTGTGCTTCGTTAGCGTCAAGGACCTCTTCAAGTAGATATCGCCTTACTTTAGGCAGCGCAAGTTCAACATCATGATTACCAAATACTAAAGCATACGGGATCTTAAAAGAATCCATAAACTCTGTCAGTTTTTTGGCTTGTTTAACATTATCTCTTGTACCACTGTGAAATATAAAAGGATAAATCAAATCACCCGTCAGAACTATCAATTCAGGTTTTGCA
>SDWK01000393.1 GCA_004195335.1 Shewanella sp. | reverse complement strand
ATATAAAAATGGTGGTTGCGATGCAGTTCTCGCTGTAGGCGGTGGCTCACCGATCGATGCGGCTAAGGTCATTGCCGCCCGAGTTAATAATCATCGCGAGATAAAAAAGTTAACAGGCCTTTTTAAAATTTGGAAAGCCCCTGCCCCCTTATTTGTCATTCCGACGACAGCGGGGACGGGCTCAGAAGTGACCATTGCTGCTGTGGTTTCAGATCCTGTCACTCATAAAAAGACCCCCTTAATCGATCCCAAACTCGTCCCTATGATGGCATCTCTCGATGCCTCTTTGATGACAGGGCTACCAGCCCATGTAACCAGCTCTACTGGCATCGATGCGTTAACTCATGCTGTTGAAGCTTTTATTTCGATGAATGCCTCTGCCGATACCGATGCTTATGCCATTGCGGCGACTAAATTGATTATTCAAAATTTATCAATCGTTGTCCGCGATGGAGCCAATCTTGATGCCCGGCAGAAAATGGCAATGGCATCTTACTATGCCGGCTTAGCGTTTACGAAAGCCAGCTTAGGTTACGTGCATGCTATATCTCATAATCTGGGGGCAAAATATGGCACTGCGCACGGCTTAGCTAACGCAATTGTACTGCCATATGTACTCGAATATTCCATGCCCGAAATCGAGCCACGTTTGGCCAAATTATCACGAGCGTGCGGATTAGGCGTTACGGGAAAATCAGATAAAGAATTGGCTCAAGTATTTATCGATCACATTCAAGGTATGTTGAAGGAATATGGCATTTCTTCACAGCTCGATGCGTTGAAGATTGAGGATGTGACTGAGATAGCTCAGGCGGCACTCAAAGAGGCACATTTTAATTACCCGGTGCCTAAATATATGGATCAAACGCAATGTGAGAAGCTCATCAGACAGATGCTGGTGACATAATGATGCGTCCGTAAGATTAGGGCTTGGCTATGAGCTTGAGTGTATAAGCTCCTGTTGAAAGTAAATGCGCAGGGGTGACTCTAAAAAACCGCATCCTTGCGGTCGAAATTTTCCGTAACCATTATTTTACTGACGTATCATCGCGACGTTTAATTCGTTGTTCCGGTAGCCGCCAGGTTAGACGCTGACCATAAGGTTTGACGAGCAGAGCTATTTAAGCCATTAACCATACGGTCGACCTGATCTTGAGTGTAATTGGCATATTGATCCGAATAGGCCATAAAATTCTGCCAGTTAATCGTCTCTCCCAGACAGTTTGAAATACCACCATCTCCAGGATTCATCTGCCAACTATTTTGCTGAGGCGTATCACAGCTCTTATCACCGACTTTGCCGCAACGCTTAACTGCGCCTCGCTTACAACCGCCTTCAAAGGTATGGATCAGATCGAGAAAGTGACCAAATTCATGGGTTAACACAGACCGAAAGTTCTCATCCGTGTTCATACCCAAATAAGCCCCATTATAAGTGACTCGGGCCAACCCTTCGTCAGACATGCCTGAGTCCGGATACCAGGCGACCCCAGAGTTATTGGTTACACCATCGGCATACAGATCATTTTGAATATACACATTCATGTACCTATAGTTATCCCAATGATCATTCTTAACATCGCTACTGGAGTAATTACCCGCCCCCGATGAACTCGGATGATAGATGATCCCCGAAGTGGGGTTACCGTCGGGATCCAGACTGGCTAAGCGAAATTCAACATTTATGCTGTCTTTAACACCTGCAAACTCAGGATCGATATCGGCATAATCCGCAGTCTGGCCTTGAAAATCTTCATTGGTTTTATATAACGCATCCAGGATCACGGCATCATTAACCGTGTCACCATTATGAAGCGTGCCATAGACATGAAATACCACGGGAATAACATATTGGGGAGAGTCTGAAATGGCCAACATATCGACAAGACTGCTGCTATCCCCTGACTTGTGACGATTATCCTGCCTCGCCTGTTTTATTGCCGTTATGCTCTCATGCCGCATTTGAGCTTCCAGTAAGGCATCGGGGAAATTCCTATAATGCTGAGCATTAATTTCTGCAGCTTTACAGTGATGAACAGCGAACTCGGGCTGCTTAGCCTGCGCGTATGAAGAGGTACCTATCAGCACGGCACAAATTGAAAGGGTCATTTTATTTATCATATCAATAGTTTCTCTTATTGTTTTAAACCTGCCTTGTTAAACATTTTATAAAAATAATTTAAAGCAAGAAGTAAGGTGAGCACTGCAGCAGAGTATCGACTCCTACAGCGGTATTGAATGACAGCTTTATCCGCTTTCGACAAACGGGATAAAATCTGTCTCTTATACACATCTCCGAGCCCACGAGACTAG
>SDWK01000117.1 GCA_004195335.1 Shewanella sp. | reverse complement strand
ATGTACTGCTACTTATTTTTGTACTTGGTACTGCATTATATTCTTGGAACATTCAGTTGAAAAAAGAAGTTAAAAGACAGACTAACGAGCTTAGCATGTCCAAGAATGAACTGGAAACTGTTTTTAACGGCTTGACCCACCTTATGACGGTTATAGACGACGAATGTTATCTGAAGGATGCAAATAAGACCTTTTGCGACAAATATGGGATTACGCCTGATCGTTTAAAAAATGCCCATTGCAAAGATGTTAACGGAATCCTAGGCTCGGTATGCGAAACCTGTCCCATAAAGGAAACATTCCATAAGAATCATTCTGTTGTAAAAGAGATAAAAGACAAAAACCGTATTTACAAAGTGAGTACCTACATCTTGGATCAGTTGCCTCAAATGAAAAAACGGATCTTGGTCGTAATGGAAGATATTACTGATTTTAAACTGACTGAACAGAGCATGTTGCAGTCTACCAAGATGGCGGCAATCGGCCAATTGGCGGCGGGTATCGCCCACGAAATTCGCACTCCCTTAGGGATTATCCGTAACAATTGCTACTTTATGAGACGAAGCAAGTCCCAGGATGACACTCTTGAGTCAATGGCGGTTATTGAGTCCTCTGTTGCAAGAGCGAACCGAATCATTGATAATTTGTTGAATTTTTCGAGGCTGACAGACAACACGATTACCCAAACTAATATCTATAACCTGATAAGCAACATCTATGACTTAAGTAAAAAGTCTTTTAAAAGCCATAAGGTATCCTTTGGATTGGAATGTCCTGATGATTTGGTATTTGCCATTAACTCGGAGTCCTTGAAGCATGTCATGATCAATTTGATTAATAACGCTGTCGATGCAATGGATGGAGGCGGAAACCTCGATATACATGTGGCGGCTGATAACAAGGGAATGATAATACTCATTTCTGACACCGGTAAGGGGATTGATACAGATACCTTGGAAAACATATTCAACCCATTTTTTACTACAAAAGAACCTGGATCCGGAACAGGTCTCGGTTTATATATTACCTACAATGAAGTACAGAAAATGAAGGGTATTATTAACGTGGACAGTGCCCTGGGGACAGGCACGACTTTTACTCTTATTATCCCACGGCATGAAGATATGTCTATAGAGGAGATTTAATTATGAAACCACAAGATTATCAAATTTTAATAGTTGA
Organism: Shewanella sp.; assembly: GCA_004195335.1. Taxonomy (GTDB): domain Bacteria; phylum Pseudomonadota; class Gammaproteobacteria; order Enterobacterales; family Shewanellaceae; genus Shewanella. The sequence continues at coordinate 1,133 of SDWK01000117.1, read as the reverse complement.
TGACGAGATTGAATATACAATTATCTTAAAGAAAATTCTTAGTTTAGAAGGATTCAGCATACAGACTGTATCAAGTGCTGAAAAAGCTTTGTTCAAACTTAAGCTAAAACCATACGACCTAGTTTTAACCGACTTGATGATGGACGGCATGAACGGAATCGAACTCTTGGAAAATGTTAAGACCAACACACCTGAAACCTTTGTCATTTTAATGACTGCCTACGCTACCATAGACAATGCCGTAGAAGCCATGAAAAAAGGAGCAGACTCTTACTTTGTCAAAGGCAACGACCCAGAAGAACTTGTGACTGAAATCTTGAGTATTTACGAAACGAAAAAACGTAAATCTGAACATATAAGTGACAGTGAGAATCATGTTTTGATTCCCATTTCTAAAAACAAGGCATTCAGCAAAGTTTTTGAGATGGCTAAAAAAGCTGCGAGAAGCAATGTAAGTATTTTGTTGCTTGGAGAGTCAGGCGTGGGTAAGGAAGTCTTTGCACGATATATCCACCACGAAAGCAAGAGAAACAGCAAGGAATTTGTGGCAGTTAATTGTCACGCCTTACAGGAAAACGTTCTGGAATCTGAACTGTTTGGACATTGCAAAGGCGCTTTCACCGGTGCTTCCACTGATAGAATCGGACGTTTTGAAGTTGCCCATGATGGTACTTTGTTTCTTGATGAGATCGCGGACACCCCTCTTTCTACACAGGTAAAATTGTTACGGGTTCTGGATCTTAAAAAAATTGAACGAATGGGCTCAAATACAAGTATCAATGTGGACTTCCGTTTGATTACAGCAACCAACAAGTCTTTGCAGACCCTAATTGAAGATGAGCAGTTTAGAGAGGATTTCTACTACCGGATCAGTTCTATTGTATTGGAGATCCCTCCCTTACGGGCGCGACCTGAGGACATAGAAGATTTAGTGAAGTACTTTGTAGAGCTTTCTTCAAAAGATATGGGAGTCCCTGTTCCACAGATTTCTAAAGAAGTTTTCGAAGTTTTAAAAGCTTACAGTTTTCCGGGAAATATCAGGGAACTTAAGAACATTGTCGAAAGATTGGTTGTTTTTAGTGAAGGCATGGTTAAGCTAGAAGATTTGCCACCCCGTATTGCTGAAGCCAAGG
>SDWK01000770.1 GCA_004195335.1 Shewanella sp. | reverse complement strand
GGGATACACATAGGCTCAGAAACGATAGCGCCTTAGTTTTATTTTTTTGTATAGAGATCATTTAAAATCCAATGTTGTATACCCAAGCCACTTCAGAATGCTCGTTTCAGAGCTCCCGTAGGATAGCAGAACAAGGCAGTGATTGAAGAGAATGGTAGTCCCTTTTCAATATCACTAACGCAGTGCTGATACTCTACGAAAACTCCCGAAGGGCAAGGCGAGAAGCAACATGTTTCTGCGTTATGAAATATTGAATTAGAATAACTAGTCCAGCTATTTCATGTCTTGAACTCTGTCACTTCTCGACATGCTGAATCCTGCATTTCGAGGTCGTTTGGGTATTAGGTAAAACAGATAAACCTTCTGTCACAAGGCATCAGCCATCAATCAAGGGTTCAGCGTATACAATGAGCCATCATCCCGGACGACCATCTACTCGTGGTCGACACAAAATAGCCGCGTAATTCCAAACAAACATCCCAAAAGCCACCGACCAGAAAGACCCTGCCAACCATAACCACAGCTGTGACTGCTCAGGCAGAAACAGGGGGATCACGGCCCTAAATATTGCCGCGATAGGCAGGCAGATAAAGGCGATAGCCATATTAGGCCCTTCATAAATATTGCGGCTGGTATGCCCCAGTGATACGCGAGAGATCATAGACAGGCAGATCCCGGCAAGCGTTCCTATGGCAAACAGATGCAACAGGTGACGGTAGGCATTGAGATCGTTTACATTCCAAGCAAGCGCGAGCAGGGTTATCGGTAAAAATAGATACGCAATATGCAACGACCACAACATAGGTTCTTTCAGGGTCTTGTGGGGGAACCAGCGTAACCAACGCACGAGGTGAAGGACACCTGCGGCAATTAATAGTGCCTGCTCAAGCGTCGAAGGCATCACTTTAGTAATAGCCTGCACCACCAACAACGCCATCACCACAATCACAGAGCGTTCAATGATAGCAATGGGGGTCGGTTTCGTTTGCTTTACCTTGATCGCGGTAAAAAATGGGATCACCCGACCACCTACGATGGTAATTATCAAACCTAACCACCACAGCATGGCCTGCCAAATATGATTACTTAAGGTGAAATTACGCTCGCTGAGTGCGTAATAACTGAGAAGGTTAATGCCTAATGCCAACGCCAACATGATAGGAAAGCCGATATTGTGCCACTGCTTAACTTTATAGATGCAGCGCCAAAGTTTGATGGCAGTTAACCCAAGGAAAAGAGATTCAAACAGGGCCGGTAGCCATAGCGGGATCTCAAAAGGTGCGAGCAGTAACAGTCGGGCAGACAACCAGCAACCAAAGGTGACGGCCAACGGCCAGCCCTTCATGCCGGGTTGATTGGTCCAAGTCTGTACCGAGGTCAACAGAAAGCCACACACAATAGCTAACGCGAAGCCAAACAACATCTCGTGGGGGTGCCACCATAACGGTACAACCTTCACCCAGAACTCACTTTGAAACAGGCTATATTGAGGTAGAAACCAGGTCACCAGCCATAACGGAATATAAAGCATCGCAATGGAGGCGCCACCGAGAAAGAAGGGACGGAAACCCAATCGCCATATTGCCGGCGTCTTCTCTGTCGCGGCGGGATCATCGATATTCAACATGCTGGCAGGCTCCTGCTCTCAATCGTGTGCAAAAATGACAAAACAAAGGACAAAACAAGCATATCAAATGTCACTTTATTATTTTGCCTTAGTTTATCGGTACACAACCCCCATAACAATTGATAAGCTCCGGGAATCTAATTTCTGTGATCTTCATATTAAAAATAGCCTATCCGGCTGATTTTAAATACCTCTTTATAGGCAATACCCTATTTAAAATGGGCACACGATGAGAAGAGTTTGGCTCAGTATGCGTATTTTGGCTACAAACCCCTTCCATCGCTCTGACCGCAAAGGACTGTGAAAATGTGCAACAGATCTCGGGAACATCTGACCCCGGTGAACAGAGATAACTACATCTGCCCCCCATGGTCTTAAGTGTTCTCTACACTTCAAAGACATTTCCCATCTGACCCACACGGATGTGGGAAATGCCTGAGTGATATCAGGAATATCACAGGCCCTATGGGGCAGATGGAGAGAATGCCGAAAATGTATGGAACATTTTCAGCCATGTACAAATCCCCTCCATCGCTCTGACCGCAAAGGACTGTGGAAATGTGCAACAGATGTATGGAACATCTGGCACCCTGCGAGCGGGAATAAGACATATATGTACAAATCCCCTCCATCGCTATCCCTGCGAGCGGGGATAAGTACATCCATGTACAAAAAAGGCGCCCGTAGGACGCCATATTTGCTGATTATAAGCTCAAAGTCTTTCATCGAGCCGAGCTTTTATCTCGCCAACCTATGACTGTGACTAGACACGGCCCATCGATAAATAGCGAGCTCTACTCTTCAAAGTTCACTTTTACCTTTTTCACATCATGCTGCATCTCAACAGGCTTAGGCACATGGATGGATAACACACCTTTTGCGTATTTAGCAGTGACCAGCTCGACATCAACATTGAACCCGAGCGGGATCTGTCGGTGGAATGTGCCAAATGAGCGCTCTCTCAAGTGATACCCTTTCTCATCGCTCTCCTGCTCATATTTTTTCTCGCCACGGATACTCAGATAGGTACCCTGGATATCGACATCAATATCTTTCTCATTCATATCAGGCAGCTCAGCCTTGATCTCAAAGTATTCGCCGTACTCCTTCACGTCGATGGCAGGAATAACATGGTGTTTGTCCAGCCTCGAATTAGGCCAACTCGATAACCACTCCCTGGAAAAATCATTAAAGATATTATCCATAGACGATCTGGGATCGTCCCGGTGAAAAATAGATGGGAAAAATGATTTCATAACAATCTCCTTCTGTTAGTTAAACTATTAGTTCAACATCGTCCTGCGTTAAACAATTCAAACTCACCACGAGAATCCGATTGCTCGCGCGCTCGGATTTCTCACTTAAAGTGTAGTTCACACAGAGGGAAATTGAGCCAAATAACCGAAACAGATGAGGTAGACCAAATCAGCAGAAAAAGCGTGACTATCGGCTAATACCAATCGATATATATGGCCTTAATTAAGCCTACTTGCTCGACGAAAACCAACTTCACTTACAAGCTAGCTAGCGCCTCTTTCTTTGATATGCCTGGTTAATAACGTCAACTTCGGCATAGATTGATTCTATAGTTTTGGCTAGCTGATAGATAAGCCAACTGTATCCCGTCAGCGCAAACTCCTGCTGTTCATCCCTGTCCAGTGAAGCCAATAGCTGCTGATGAAGATTGAGAGCCATCTGCCGGGGTAACTCGGGTAGCGATTCACGGCGGCCAGTGAGAAACTCAGAGAGTTCTAATAAGCTGCTCTGCAGTATCAATGCGATTTGGTTGATCTTTGCATAGGAGGCACTATCTTCATCGGTCCAACGAGTCTGAAGCAGCAACTCCAGTAAGCTGATCACCCGGATCTGCTTATTCACCAAGTGAGTCAATACTGACTTATATTGCTTAAGTGTCTTGCTTTCCCACTCCAAAGAGAAGAAGAGTTTCTTCTGGGTCAGTACCGCCTTCATTGCAGACTCGAGCTCGGGCCTAGCATCGAACGGATCCTTCATTGAGGCCTTAAAGTGCTTATCCAATATGACGGCTAATATGTTCGTCGATTGAGCCAGCTGACTGCGCCAATCCTGCTTCGCCTTTATCGGAAACACAAACAGGGAAACCAGCACGGCAATAAAGCAGCCCAGCAGAATATTCGCCGTGCGCCAGAGCGCCTCAGAGGTATCGTGATTGGCATCGCCGATCACGATAATCATGGTAAATCCCGCCACCAGATAGGCGTAGCTGTATCGCCCGGCAGAGATAAAACATGTCAAGCTGACCCCAAGGATCAACAAGCCCATAAGTAACCAGTAATGCTGAAAACTGACCACTAACATGACGCCATAGGCAGAGCCAATACATGTCCCCACCGCCCGTTGCATCGATTTTTCAATCGCACCACCAACCTGAGGCAAACTCATCATGATGATCACTATGGTCACCATGCTCCAGACGAAGTGAGGCTGGGCCCAGAAAGCATTAATAATGACGGCGATAAGTAGGGCTAGCCCTAACTTCAAGGCATGAATGGCCCGAAAATGACGATAGATATAATCGGCAAAGGGTGTTGCAGGAGAAAAAACTGACATGAGAGAAATAACCACACAAACTGACTTCTACATGTAATTATTGCAGAGATTTTAAACAACAGGGAGGCTGAACAATGAAATAATATAAAACTGAGAACTCTCCCCCTGATACAAACAGCCAACCCGTACCAATATCACCTAATTCGTTGGAATCCTTCTATCAGGCAAACTCGAAATAACCATGACGACCCGATAAAGATAAAAACCTCGATATATTTTCGTCACCAGCTACGACTCAAACTCAGCCAACCAGGTTTTCAGCAGTCCGTTGAGCAGAGGTTTATCGGCATCACAAAGCGATACCATAAGCCCTTGCTGAATCTTTACATGTTCGACTATCAACTCATCGATCAGCCCCAGCCCTTGCCCAGTTAAAGCCACCGACACACTTCGCCTATCCTTCTGACTGTGTACTCTGACAATCAAGCCTTTACTCTCCAGACGATCCAGACGGTTTGTCATGGCGCCGGATGTCAGCATCATGGTGGCAATTAACTCAGATGGGGTTAAACAGTGATCTCCACCCGCCCGTCTGAGCGTCGCTAACACATCGAACTCACCCAATGTCAGGCCGTAACGCTTATGACACGCCGCAATTTGCGTTTCAAGGTGCTTACCTATACGCATCAGCCTGCCTATCAACGCCATCGGCAGAGTATCCAATTCAGGTTTCTCTCTGCCCCACTGAGCGACGACTCTATCTATACCATCCATTGCCTACCCTCAATTGACATGCTTCATATTCTCAGCCAGGACACTTGCTTTTGAACATCACAAATATAACTTAACACAAAGAATCTTCACGTAAAGATACTTTACAAAATCAACGCAGGGGCGCAAACTAATATCTTAACGTAAAGATACTTTTTTATCGCTACAGCTATTGAGACACTCATATGAATATTCTACTGGCCATGATCCCCGCATTTTTCTGGGGAACCACCTATGCGGTGACTCAATATACCCTTCCCGATTGGCCGCCACTCTTGCTTGGTGCATTGAGAGCCTTGCCCGCAGGGCTACTGCTTCTGGCCATCAGGCCAACTATGCCAAAAAAATCAGAGTGGGGAGTACTTTTTCGACTCGGGCTAATCAATATCGCAGCATTTTTCAGCCTGATTTTTGTGATGGCGCTGACTTTGCCATCTGCCATTTCCGGAGTGGGAATGATCTCGGTGCCTGTCTTCGCCATGCTCTATCACTGGGTCATCAATAAGCGCCGTCCTAATGCGATACAAGCTTTCTTTGGCTTAGTATTAATTGCGCTGGCCTGGCTGCTATTTGATCCCGGCTCCATCAGTTTGAGTCCAATAGGATTAATGGCTATGTTTGCCGCCATTCTATGTATTGTCGTCGGTAGCAGTATTACCAAATCTCTGGCCGATCGTATCCATTGGTGGAGTATTTTGACCTGGCAATTGATCATAGGGGGTGCCCTGCTGGCCATTGCAGCCACGGTTCATTCCCTCTTCTCACCTAGTGCATATCTGGAGGCTGTACAAGGCTTTGGTTCGGCCAATGGTGCAGGCCTGTTGTGGATAACCCTACTCAATACGGTATTGGGTTACATCATGTATGTTTGGCTGCTGCAGAGAATGACGGTCGTCGACTTTACCTTCGGTGGTATCGCCAATCCGATCGCCGGCATCATCTCAGGTATGGTATTACTGAATGAATCCTTCAGCCCCCATCAGTATCTACTGATGGCTGGAATGATTTTGACCTCACTGCTACCCCAGATAATTCAATTAATCAGAAATAGAAAGCCTCAACGCATCACAATTAAGAGCTAGTAAGTTGATCGTTAGATGACTCGCCAGCCCCCATATCTATGGGAGGCTGGCAAATTTAAGCTCTGACTCACTAGCCGTAGATACACAAATAGGCGGTTTGACTGGCTACACTGACCTGAAACTTTGCGTCCCCAGCCACCTCAAACTGTTCACCCGCCTTAAAGCTGCACCAAACATCGCTCCCGGGCAGTTTTACCGTTAATTCACCGCATACGATCACCATTAACTCAGGTTCTGCCGTGCCAAACTCATATTCGCCGACTTCCATCACCCCGACCGAAGCGGGTTTATCTTCGCCCTGAAAACCTATCGACTTAACTTGTCCGTTAAAATATTCATTTACCGTTAGCATTACTACCTCCATCATTATCTGTATTCATGAAACTTAGCAGATCACATGTGTCGAAAAAACAGACGCTGTTGTAATGAGTAAAGTCACTGGGCCTGAGTTATGAATTCCTCAAAGAAACAACACTAAAACCGAGAGTTCGACACACAAACTCGCCAACAAATTCTTAAAGCCTCACTTTCGGCTTATTCACAGTACAAGGGACAAATGTTGATATTTCTGCAACTCAGAGTTCCAATGTTACTAACTGTCAGCATTAGTTAAATACGCTATACTTCGAAATTAGTTTTTCAAAAAATGACAATAGGCTTTGTTTTTTATAAAAAATGAAGCTGTTTAGTGACGAAAAAACACAGAACATAGGCTCAAATTTGGATAAAATAATGACAATATACCGCTACGGCTTCATGCTAGTTATCTTGGCCATCACCAGCCTAACGGTGTACGCAGAGGACTCTTTGGTTGAAACCAGATTAAAAGATGAGCTTTTAACGTCGGAACTGCCCTTCGTTCTCACACCCCATAAGGTGAACTATATTCTGTTTGCCACCTATAACAATAACCCGAACATCGAACCCTTTCTGGTGGAGTCTGAACAACAAGGCTTTGACCCCGTAATCGATAACGTCGAGGCTAAGTTTCAAATCAGCTTCAAGTTTCCCTTGATGTATAATGTCTTCGGTGACAACGGCCACCTGTTTGTGGCCTACACTAACCAGTCTTACTGGCAGGTCTATAACAAAGACATCTCTTCACCCTTTCGCGAAACCAACCATGAGCCCGAGATTTTCATGTTGTTCAATAACGATTGGGAGATCGCCGGCATGACCAACTCCTTCTGGGGCGTCGGCGCCGTACATCAATCTAATGGTCAACCTCAAGGCCGTTCCCGCAGCTGGAACCGCATCTATGGCACCATGATATTCGACGGCGGCCCCTTCGCTCTTGCCGGAAAAGTGTGGTGGCGTATTCCTGAAGATGAGAAGGAATCACCAGACGATCCCCGTGGTGATGATAATCCGGATATCGAAGACTATATGGGTAACTTCGAGCTCTCTGGCGTCTATGGACTGGACGAACACAGGTTTACCATGATGCTGCGTAACAACCTGTCATCCCCTAACTATGGCGCAGTAGAGCTGACCTGGAGCTATCCGATTATCGGCAACTTGAGAGTCTATACCCAATACTTCAATGGCTATGGTGAGAGCCTTATCGATTACAACGCCCACACTCAGCGTATCGGTATCGGCGTCTCAATTAACGACATCTTATAACCAGATACATTCACTTCTCACAAATAGGCTTCTGACAGATAGTCCTCTAACAGATGTGCCGAGACACTTGAATGTTGCCGTGTCTCGGTTATTAATGTCCTTTTAGCATCATCCGTTGAACGGCTTATATATTGATAGAGAGGGGTATCACAGAGCCACAGTGACTTTTTCAATCACGATAGGTTGACGTGGCACATCATCATGACCCGCGACACTGGTGGTTTTGGCTTTCTCGATCTTCTTGATGACATCCATTCCGGCTGTCACTCGTCCAAACACGGCATAACCCCAGCCCGCATTAGTGGCGGCGGTATGATCCAAAAAGCTATTATTGGCTAAGTTAATAAAAAACTCCCCCGTGGCTGAGTGCGGAGCATCGGTACGCGCCATGGCAATAGATCCAACGACATTCTTTAAGCCCTTGTTGGCTTCGTTCACGATAGCTGCACGTGTCGGTTTCTCATCCATATCGGCCGTAAATCCGCCGCCTTGCACCATAAAGCCTTTGATCACGCGATGAAATATCGTGCCTTCGTAGAAGCCTTCCTGACAGTATCTGATAAAGTTTTTCGCGCTTACCGGGGCGTGCTCAACATCGAGTTCTATCGTGATATCGCCTAAATTGGTAGTAAAAATAATCATATTAATTGCCATTTTCGTTAATCATTTGAGCTTATGGTAAAGGCTCACTAAGGGATAATGCCCTCCTTAGCTAGAGAGCGGACACATCATGCCCCTGATTCATTTTATTAAAAAGAAAAAACAGGATAAGAGTCTGCCTTAATTCACTTTCATCAGCATAACTAAAATCTCAAAATGACTCGTTTCAGGAAACATATCAGATATCGGTACCTTTAAAG
>SDWK01000012.1 GCA_004195335.1 Shewanella sp. | reverse complement strand
GCTTTAAGCTCTGCTGCTGCATTCATTAATTCTTCATTCTCTCTTTGTTCATCTGCCATTCTGTTCATGTAATCAGATTCATACTCTTCCAATGATTGTTTTTTTGAGCTTCCTGCACTGCTGCTGGAGCTAGATTGTTGTGTAGAACCTTTTGGAAGGTGTCCATGTCTGTTTCAATAAGTGAAGACTTTCCTATGTTACCACCTACACCATTGATTAGGATGTCTACTGCGCCGGAAATCTCATCGGCTTCTTTGAGCGCTTTTTGTACTTGCTCCTCAACTCCTGCATCAACGCGGCTACCTGTAATTTTACCTTTTGTGTCGTTAATTGCCTCCAGGTAAGCAAGTGCTTTGTCAATGGACGCTTGTGAGCGGCTCCATACTATGATATTGGCTCCTGCCCTAACCCATCTTTGTGAGTGGAGACGATGATTCCCTGTAATCACAGTGACTTACCATGTTTTTCCATGTCGTTATGGCACTACAAATTTTCATTTTGCTTTGATTTCTGTTGTTATCGTTTTACCGGGATGAGATGACAATCCCAAAGCAGTATAGATCTTTTGCTGCCGTAATTCTGGCCGGGTGCTTTTCCTGACATGGACTACGTTACCATTTTTTTGTCTCATTGTGATTGTCACCCTGGCCTGTCCTTCCAGCAGCTTTCGAAGATCACTCCAACTGCTGTTGATGTTTGTTGATTTAAGTCGGTACCGTATCGTATGCACTAAATGATATGCCAGAACTGTGATAAATAAATGGCCGGTAACTCTATCTGTTTTTTGATGATAGACAGGACGTAAACCGAGTTCTGTTTTCAAGGAACGGAATACGCCCTCCAGTTCAGTCAGCATTGTATAGGTGTGCCACAATCTATTTTCATCCCAGTCATTGTGACTTGTTCTCAGGCAGTATACTCCAGGAAACTTATCCTTTGTGTCAGTTTTTGGTGCATGCTTCCAGGTAATCAGGGTAGCCTTGCCGCTCTTATCATCTTTCTCAACAGTGATCTTGTATTGTTTAGAAGCCTTGGGATTTTTCTGTTTGATACGACCTATTCGTTCCAAGACCTTATCATATTTTTTAACACAGCCCTTTTTGTGTAGACCTTCCGCCAGCTTTTGCATAGTATCTTCAAAGCGCTTGATAAAACGATCTCCAATAGCCTGTTCCTTTTCTTCCTTTCTAGTCGAGTGGCAATAGAGTAAGGCCTCACCGGTGTCCGGGTCTACTGTTTTCTGAACTTTTACCTTGTAATCATCATCTTCTTTAACAAGCACAGCATCGTCTTCATCAAATTCCCGATGATGTTTTCGGCTGACGACAATATAGGGATATTTATGCTCCTTAAGCCATTCAATGTTTTCTTCGGTGGCAATTCCAGCATCCATAACGATAGTTGCGTTTTTCTGCTCAAACATTTCCGGTATGGTTGGGGACTCCAGTCCCTTAATCATTTCAGCCAGGGTTTGCGATTCACTCACGTTGCCTTCGAAAACCTTACTCTTTTTCGGGAAACCACTGCTGTCTAGCACCAAGGCAAGGGTGACCAGTGGACAATCTGTACGTTTTTCCTTAGAATGACCATAAGCTGCCAAACTATTGCCCTTACAGCTTCCTTCAAAATAGGTGTTGGTCAAATCGTATAAAGTGATGGTTTCCTGAAAACCAAATAACCGTTTCTCTTGGTTGTATAAATGAGCCTCAATAGCCTCTTTATGTTTGAAAAGCTGATCAGAAATCTGATACAGACTATATAAGCTCATTTTTCCATAATCAAAATCTGTCAGCTCTCCCAGACCTGTCACATTCTGAAGCCAGTTATGGGTTGACAATTCGCTACCAGGGAAACACATTCTGCCAATTATTGTCCCGATTGCAGCAGCAAGATGCGGGCCGGTGAAATCAAGATCTCGCAGTTTCTCGTCCAATCTCAGGCTTCGTAATGCCTCTAATGCGACATGTTCCTTGCCGACACTGCGTGGTCTGATAACTTCCAGGCTCCCTATGTCAACTTCTTTATACAGCTGCTCATCTTGCTCAGACTCTTGCAACTGTTGGGCATGTATGACTAATGCTGCAAAACGTTGAGCAAATTTTTCGATCTCATCAGGTATCGAGAAAAGGCGCTGTCTGCCAGCTATTATGTCCTGTATACGATTCGACAATTCAGGCCACTGTTCTCTTGGTAATGAAAAATCCCGGCCAAGATTTAGCAGCGTAACCTGCTTGACTTTCGCACCTATTCTTTGTGATTCAACAAGTCGATAGGTAAAATATTGTGTTCCGTCTTTCCGGCTTTTGATAGATGTTCTTCGAATATACATGG
>SDWK01000830.1 GCA_004195335.1 Shewanella sp. | reverse complement strand
GGAAGACATCCTCTCAATTTATCCTAATCTAGCGCGTTTTGAATCGCCTCAGACACCATAGGCAGTCTTGACCCACTCAGGACGTGTCTCGTGAATCACAACATATCAGACATGAGAATGGCCTACCCCGAAAAGGGTGGGCCATTCTTGCTTTTCAGGCCTTTAGTAACTTAAGAACCAATCAGATTTTTGCCCCGAAAACAATGCGGAACAAAATCCAAGACATTTCCCGCCTGTCAAAACTTACAATTTTTGCCTTCAGATTGCCATTATTTTTCGGCGATGCCCACAAACCCCTCAATTCAGTACACAGGGAGTTGGTTGCCGACCGTCAATCAGCAGAGCACAGAGATGGAATCCCGAGTGACAAACTTAAACATATTGAAAAGCCTATAACTAAGGACGAAAAGTTCTTAACAGCCCGGTCATCTCATCACATACACATCACCTATGGATCTACCGTGCCATCACGTCCCGCTACAGACTAGAGCGTAATAGCTCCACCAAAAGGTCGCGCACCCACTGGAAAGTCAAAGGGGATCGGATAGACTTTAAATGAAATTGTGCCTTTCACAAACGCTTTTTTCCTCGTCATTGATGGTCTTTTTTTTTGAGATTGAACAATCATCGCGAGGAGAGGTGCCGATATGCAGCTGAACCCTTTTACGGCAAATAAAGGATGGTGGATATATGATAGATCTCGATATGATTTTCACGAAATGGTGTCCGCGTCTCCTCAGCATCTTACGGATTGTTACAGCCTTCCTATTCATGCAGCACGGCGCGCAAAAGCTCTTCGGTGTCCTCGTCGTCCCATCAAAGACGGCAGTCGAGCTTTTTTCACTGATGGGATTAGCCGGGGTGTTGGAGTTTTTCGGTGGGCTGCTCATCCTCCTGGGACTGTTCACTCGACCGGTCGCCTTTATTCTCTCAGGGCAGATGGCCGTTGCCTACTTTATGGCACATGCCCCCAAAGGGTTCTGGCCGGTGGTGAATAAAGGTGAATTGGCCGCCCTGTATTGCTTTCTTTTTCTCTATCTTTTAGCGGCGGGTGGAGGGCCATGGAGCCTGGACTATTTAAGGAAAAAGCGCTCCTGAATCATTGTCAGATCGGCACGATATGTATCATTAAGAATTCTGCCTTGAAAAGTTCCTAAGCTTATTAGAATGAATCCGTGGCTCGCGTGATTTTCTGGCTCAGTGCGGAGATACGCCTCCAAGTATAGCCGACAAAACATTTTATGAGTATCTATATTCGGATTGGTCTGGTTCAAAGATGGGCAAATAATAATTCTTATGAATCACCACTTCCAACACACAAAGCCCTAGCCTGACCGATTGGGGCTTTCTTGTTACACTTAAAAGACTCCATTTTTCAGTCCGTTAAAGCATCGGAACAAATCAACATGATACACTGATTGAGTAGCTAGCAAGGCATGAACCGATGAAAACAAGGGGGAGAAGGGAATAGTTGCTATTCTGCTGTCTCGGGGTTTTTGCGGGGAGCAACCTGGGTCGCCTTTTATCGAAAAGCAAGATTGAGGAGATCTCCTATGTTCGAAAGTGTCGATATCCAAGAAGCTATTAAGCGTTCAATACTTGTTGATAAGTGTGCCCGAGACTTCTATCGCCTTGGGTCAATGCACATGAATGATGAGCGGGCAAAAAAGACTTTTGAACTCTTGGCCTCAGAAAAAGAGGAGCATGCCAAAAGGTTTTATGACATTTACGAAGGGACCGACATACCTGACTTCGAAGCCTTTATGGCCGTCGATCCGAAGACAGACCTCGACTGGTTGAATGACAAAGAAAAAGCCTTGATGAAAGATATGGACGAACGCCATGCTCTAGAACTGGCCATGGACAAGTCACAGATTCTGGTAAAATCATTGCGAGATATAGCAAACAAGATTGCGGACTCTCAAGTCAAATCGGTCTTTTTAAAGAACGCAGATGCCGCTCAACAGCATTACCAATTAGTTGAATCTGAATACGCTCACCTGATGGGCATGGTACACGAGACCGACATCGATACCTACGTCAGGGAATGATGTGTTAATCACCAACGTCTTGAGGGCTATAGTCCCTGAGATGTGTCGCAATTTACCATAACCAATACGATTAAAGGCCCAACCTGTTTTCAGACTTGGGCCTTTCTTATAAGTTGTGCCAAAATAGTACCAGTGACTCACAACTCACGACATATCAGACACAGAAACGGCCAACTCGAAATACGGGTTGGCCGTTCTTATTTATCAGGGTCTGTAAGAATTTAAGATTTGCTCCACTGTGAAGTAATCAAAATCGGGTGGCGCAACTTATCGGACGGTCGA
>SDWK01000560.1 GCA_004195335.1 Shewanella sp. | reverse complement strand
GTCGGTCATCTCATCAAAAGAAACAACCAACTTGCCCCGGCTGGCCGAAACGTCTGAAAGTAATTTTCGCGAGCAAGCTCAAGTGCATTCAAGATGGGATTCCAAAGTAACCATTCTTGGTACTTCTCCGAAACCGCTGACAAGGGCAAAAAAACACCAGACAAAAAATAGAGTGGTCGATTTATAAAAATAAAAATTTTTTTAACATTTGGATAAAATCCTGTGGCAACGCCGACCAATATTCCAAACCCAATAGAGAAAATAAACAATAAGAGATATGCGCACACAACCTCTAGGGGGCGATGCGGCATGACTGCGTAACCACAATATCCCGCTACAAGCAAATAGATGATGAACCCGACAAGGAATAGGACCAGCTCCAATAACGCTCGCGCCCAAATACAGTCTAAAGGCTGAACATAGCGATAAGCCATCAGAGAACGGTTTGCACTAACTGCCACAGCGGAGCGATTAGAAACTTGACGAAAAAAGAGAAACGGGAAAATACCCGTGATAATGAAAAGAGGGTAGTCGATACCACTTAGCAGGTGACGGCCAAGCACACCAAAGAATATCGTAAATACAAGAACATGGGTCAAAGGTTCAAAAAATACCCAAAAATAACCCAAGCGAGATTGTCCATAACTTGTTTTCAATTCACGGGCAAAAAAAGCATAAACAACAGATTTTTGAATTTTCCAAGCGCTACGCACACTCAACTCCGCTCTGTCATATTCAAACAAGAAGGCTTTATTCTTCAGACATTCAGCAAAAAACATTCCTTTTTAGGAACTTAGGTGTAAGTACTTAAAAGCATTGGGAGCCTTTTCTAAGGTTGGCGTGACTCCACTGATTTCCTGTTGAGCGAGTGTGGAGAAGAGGCAACAGTGTTGAAGAAAAAAACGCTGGCTACCCCAGCCCACTTCTAAATAAAAAAACGTCCACTTCGTTACCGAGGTGAGCGTTCGTTGCTGGTGAAGATAGCAGGGAGGAAGAAGCTTGCGAAACGCTCTCTTCGGCAACCCGGCTATCCTGTTTGTCAGGATCCGTGGCTTTGCGTCATCAGATTACTCTGATTTTGCCCTTATCGGAGATTCAGATTTTATTGTCTAAGCGTCTAATATCATTCGCTTGCTACTTTAAGTAGCTGAAAAATAGTCGCTTTCTGATTTCCGCGCAGGCTATACAGGGTTCGGTTTGGTGTCAAGTAGTTTTTATTGATTTTAATGTTCTCATACCAACTTTTCGAAATTACGGATCTTTCTTGACTAGAGTTGATAGAGAACAGCAAGCGTGGGCAGCAGACAACCATTAACAAAGAAATTTCCTATCGACCCTAAAGTCCCGCCAATGTTGATTGTGCTCAGGAAACCTAGAGAGAGGTCGTCTATCTGTACGAAATCTTGGTTGGCAAGTTGCAACAGGCTATCTGAGCTTGCGTGCTGTCAAGGCGAAGCAGTTCAATCTGATGCGACAAGGGGTTATACACAAGGATATTGCGGACATAGACCAGTGCAAATTCCATGAAAAAGAACAGCCTTGAAGTAAAAAAGAGCATGCGCAAGATCATCGACACGATCAGGCGCGTGGTCGGCCACATCAGGCTGAAGGCGGAAACAACGGTACCTATGCCAAATCCGAGCAGCAAGGCCAGGGACAGGGCGAGCAGCATGGCAGCCGGGTCGTTCAGGGGGACGGCGTAACCGCTGAAGTATGCGGCCGAGAGCAGAATGACCAGCACACACATATACATGGCGCCCTGCAACAGGGCCCGTGCCAGCAGAATATCGATGGGAAAGACCTGGGGGTAGGCCAGCAGGGCACGATTGCCGCTGACCCCGTTCATCGCCCCGCTGATGGTTTCGGAAAAGATGTACCAGGGGATAAAGCCGCCCAGCAGGAACACCGGGATGGACATACCCTGCGGCGCAGTAGCACCGGCCAGCTCACGGATGCCCCAGAAGATACCAATGGGAAAGGAGGCATTGATCAGCGCCCAGAGATAACCTAACTTGTGCTTACCGAACAGGGTCTTGGTTTCGCGCAACATCAGGGCCCAGACAACCCTGCGCTGAATTCGTGCACCGTTTACAATACTGATCATTCGCCCCTCTGCCCATTACCCAAAGAATAAATCATTGAACGTGTCGGGATTTATTCGTTACGAAGAATCGAACACAAAGAAACCTCTTACAAAAACCGAAAAAAACCTATAGCACCATAGGTTACAATGTCGCCTCGTTCGCCAAATCTGTGGTTAGAGAGAATCGATAATTAGAGCATTGCTTCCCCCCGTGGGGTTAGGATGGATTTGCGAGAAAACATCCATTCCAC
>SDWK01000550.1 GCA_004195335.1 Shewanella sp. | reverse complement strand
GTGCGACGTGAAGTCGTATGAAGCGCTGTTCACCGCTTTGAGTGAACCATCTGTATCACCAGATGACCCTAAGGCTCTGAATAAAGTAGCGGGCCTGACAACGTAACAAAGTTCAGTACCATACTGAGCGGGAGCTGAATCGTGAGAGGACGCTCCTCCTGATAACCACAATCGGGTGAGTGCTAGGGAGTCAGTATGACGAACATACGTGAATCCGCGTAAGGTGCGTTACTGTGGAAGCAGCGGAAGTGGTTTATACGCTGTGGCCAAAATGGCATGGGAGCTGGAAAGGGATTATCCGATGCCCTTTCGTGATCTAAATGCTCCCCGCACTATTGCGGGCGTCTACCCTGACATTGCACGACATATGGAACACGGTAAGCCTGTATCACTCCCAACTGGGAAAGCTGTTTGCGAAGAGAGCCGATAGTGATGCAGGTATAGGAGGCTGGAGAAAGCCAAGGTTGTGTTGTAATGACGCAGATACAGACAAATGTCTGGCACGAAAGTGAGCCCACTTCTAGCTGGTCTCCCGTTGCAAGAGAGTTTGAAGAACTTTATTCAAGGAGAAACGCAAATGATGATTTCAAATGAAATTAGTGCATCTTCTGACAGTGCTCAGTGGCAATCCATTGACTGGAAAGCCATTGAGCAGCATGTATTAAAGCTTCAAATGCGTATTGCAAAGGCAACTAGAGAAGGTAAACACGGTAAGGCCAAAGCCTTGCAGTGGTTACTGACTCACTCGCGAGCAGCAAAACTACTTGCTGTTAAACGAGTATCACGAAACAAAGGCAGCAAAACACCTGGAATAGACGGCATCACATGGAACACCGATGCTCGTCGCATGACAGCGGTTAAACAACTGAGTCGAAAGGCTTATCAAGCCAAACCTCTCAGGCGGATCTATATCCCCAAGAAAAACGGCAAACTCAGACCATTAGGGATCCCATGCATGACTGATAGAGCACAACAAGCGCTCCATCTTTTGGCGTTGGAGCCTATATCTGAAACGTTTGCCGACCCAAACAGCTACGGCTTTCGACCCAACCGAAGCACGGCAGATGCTATTGCCCAATGTTTCATTTGTCTGAGTCATAAGAAGTCCGCTCAATGGGTTCTCGAGGGAGACATCAAAGCTTGTTTCGATACGATCGGCCATCAATGGCTCATCGATAACATTCAACTAGACAAAAGAATGATGAAGCAATGGCTTGGGTGTGGCTTTATGGATAAAGGACTGTTCTATAAGACTGACGAAGGTACGCCTCAAGGTGGGATTATTTCACCGACCCTGATGCTATTGACTCTCGCGGGATTAGAGCAACAGATTAAATCCTTAGGTCAAAAGAAGGGCTATAGAGTCAATTTTATAGGTTACGCTGATGATTTTGTTATCACGGGGACTTCGAAGGAAGTGCTCGTTAATGAAATCAAACCGCTGATAGCTAGTTTTCTAGCTGAAAGAGGGCTCACACTATCTGAAGAGAAAACGCAGGTTACTCATATTAATGATGGATTTGACTTTCTAGGGTTCAATATTAGGAAGTACAAAAGCAAATTACTCATTAAACCGAGTAAAAGTAATGTTCTGTTATTTTTGAGCAACATGCGAGTACTCATCAAGAAGCATACAACCGTATCAGTTAATGATCTCATCAAGATGATGAACCCAAAACTGCAAGGTTGGGCGAATTACTATCGTCACTGTGTAGCCAAACAAACTTTCAACTATATTAGTTCTCAATTATTCCAGACGTTATGGCGTTGGGCAGTGAGGCGTCACTCAACCAAAGGGAAAAGGTGGGTCGCAAACAAATATTTTCTCAACCGTAAAGGCCAATGGCAATTTCACGGCTGGCAGAAAATAACGAACATGGATTGTCAATTCAACCTTGTTCAAATTGCTCAAACGCCAATAAAAAGACACGTAAAAGTCCGAAGTGCGGCAATACCTTACGACCCTGATTTCGCTGATTACCTTGCTCAGCGGAAGCAGGCGAAAGTAAGCCGTAATACGTGGCTTGAACTGATCTCGACTGCTTTTTAAGTTGCTGGGTATCTAACGGTGCCTTAGTGGAGGCTTGAGCCCAGTGCAGTGAAAGTTGCACGCTGGGTTCTTAGGAGGGCGGCACTTGGCAACAAGTGCCGCCTATCCGACAAGTGCTAGGGCGTCAGTATGATGAATAAAAGTGAATCCATGTAGGGTGCGTTATGTGAGAAGCAACGCAGGCTGTGAACCGTGGTTACTTAGAGGATATATAAGTTCGTCAAGATAGGTGCGGCTAAAGCCCACTTTGTTTCATTACCTCATGATTTTCAATGAAAATAAAAG
>SDWK01000752.1 GCA_004195335.1 Shewanella sp. | reverse complement strand
CTCCAGATGGTCTTGAAGGAGGTCCTGTTCCAGATCCACCGCTGTGGGAAAGACTCTTTGGTCTACCGCGCTGAAATCACCCTGCGTCGTGATGAAAGCCTGGAGGGTGGCGAGCACCGAGGCCAAGAGCACCTGGTCGTGGAGGTGGAATGCCCCCGCAATGGGGAGAGCCTCCGATACGCCGGCAATGTGCTACGACTGTGTGATTTGCCCGCCGAATCGTTCAACATCTATAGCTTGGCGGTGGTGGCCACTGGCGGAACTCTTGGCTGAAGCCTCGATGTGAAGTCCTAAATATCTACGAACAAGAGACTATGCCGATAGGACCACACCTCGGACACAAACTAGGTCAAGGAGGTGACCTCCTCTGTCCAGGTATTGAGCCCGATGTTGGCCACCCCAAAGACCTGGAACAGGCCGATGGCGCAGCCCATAAAACAAGGTGATCCAGGTAAAAGCCCGAATCAGCTTGGGGGGCCCTTAGACTTTGGAAAAAATCGTACGCTAAGCTATTTTCGAACAATAAGGGCCGATGCCCGGGTAACTGCGAAAATGCGCAATGTTAGAGATGAGCCACTACTGAGCGCCCTAAATATCCCTAGCTTAATCAGGACTGCATTACGGAACAACATTTGGGACAGTCCATCTTGAAATATGCAGTTGGGCCGTTCTTTGTGCTGTAAATGGTGATTTATCGGAATGGGTTTTTCTACAGCCTCAACGCCCGCAACATCGGACAATTTGTAGCGACGAAGGAGCGGAAAGTTGTTCCGCGTGCTTGCGCTTGTTAAGCATTGTCACCCTCATTTTGGCTGAGTATTGCTTTGATTAATAAACTACCTAATTGCCTTGTATTATATGGATTGCCGTTGCCATTGAGTAGACCAATATTAAATTTTGCAGCAAGTTTCCTTAAGGCAGGCTTTGCTGGCGAGACGAGCTCTCCATTTGCGACTACTTCAATTGTGCCATTCTCTAGCTCTTGAATTGTATAAGTCTCGAAATCTGCGGTTTTGATAACTGGAATATCAGCGCTATCTTTGGGTGCACTTATAAGCTTAGATAAGGCAATAGAAACTTTGCCGTTGATATTAGGGCTTCCCATAAGTTCGATAGCTTTACTCGTTGGCTCATTGAGCAGTGTTTCAATTTGCATTTCTTCGGTGTTGATGCGAAGAATAATAACACGGTCTACTTTATCTAGAGTGTTAGGGTTAAAAGAGATGTGTCCAGATGACCCCATCATGGCTGTTGTTTTTACTGAAACACGATCTCCAATTGCACTTACTACATCATAACCTTGCTGGTTAACCTCTGTTGCCATTTGGCCATTTGTTATTAATGCAGCATATAGTTCGCCAATGCGCCCACTTAAATGTCGTAATTCAGTTGGTGGCACACCCCATTGCAGTTCTCTCTCAAACCAAGCCATAGCTTCACCGAGAGATTGAATTATTTGCATTTGAGTTAGCGCCATTATTACTCCCTAACCTGATGCTGCGTATGCTTAATGGTTTAATAACCGGCGGATTGGCCACCTTCGCTCACCACCGAGTTATTCGAGGATTTCGGCTACCAGTTCCCGTCCGCGTTGATTGGATGGTTAGCAGGCCTTTTAAGCCACTCGTTTACAGTCGATGATATTTCACTTAATTGACCATGTATTTGGGTGGATGAAAAATGATAAATTTCTTTGATTTTATTTCCTTTTATTGCTTTTGAATATTGTTCTTTTTGGTTCAGTTCAAAGTCGAGCCATTTGAAAACTGGATAGATCTTTTTTATTTTTACGATATCTCTCAGCACCCCGTTCGATACTAAAAATAGTTTGTTGCCACCACCGAGCATGAGCCTTTCAATGTATTCAAGGTGCGGCAGAGAGATTAAGTCGTAAAATAATTTTTTGTTTTCTGATTTGTTTCCAACTGTTGGGATGTCGAGAAGTTCGAGAAATGAAATGTGCTCAGCATGCTCAGAGCCAAGACCTATTTTTTTGAAATTTCTGTGAAAAGGGACGCCGTCCGCATTCTTGTTGAATGGGTAATTGGACAATAGAAATGGGTGGTGGCAACCATACTTTTTCCAGAACGCGATGCCGTCCTTCTGATACTCCAGTATGTGTTTAAAAAACTTATGATTTGAAATATCAGGCGAATAGTTCGCGTCTGAACTTAAAAACACAACGCTGGCTTTTTCGGGAGACTGCCCCTGAAAAGGCTTACTGTTGAATAGCTCAACCATTTCCGTAGATGTGTGTTTTTGAAAATCCATAATTTTTTTTTGCCTGCTAATATATTTGAATACAGAATGCCCGATTACTGACAACTAAAACCAAAGTCATTTACACAAACTGATTTACAGGCCCCAGGAACGCAAAAGTGATGACATAGTCAAGTTCCAATTACCCCCAATCATCCTCATCGAAAAGAGCTGCAAGGTCATTCGACTGCGTGGTGTAGTGAGAATCGGTCTTCCACGACACCTCGCAGCCCTCCAGGCCAAAGAAAACCATGATCTTCATTTTGATATCCGGGCTGAACAATTCAGAATCCATGTAGACGATGGAACGATTCTGTTTTCTGTCCCAAAGAACCCGCCCCCTGGGTATCGAAAAATATTCGGATCGACGCAGGGGCAAGGGCAATTTTATGAGCCCTGGTTGGCGCTCCCACAGGTCAACATGGGTATCAGGGCTGTCAAGCAGACCGGGCATTCCCTCTTCGCCACCAGAAAGAAGGAGCGCCCGCCCCAGAACAACACCTTGATGAATCCAGAAAACCCCAATTTTACTCATAAATACTCGGCTGCCGGATATGCGTTGCTTTAATTGAATACAATTCCATTCTGAGCATTGTAATCAATCTCCACTTCCCCCCATCGTTACACTTTCCCTAGAAACGGACCTCATCGATATCAGATAGATCGTGTATTTACGGCTAACCTACTCCAGGGTATCTGCGAATCATCGTAATAAGAGTCGGCTTCGGTAGATTCAACTTCAAAGTGCACCGCCAGCGCCTTGTACCTGAGAACGACTGCGGCTCAATTGTTCATAACTTAACCCTTACCAACCTGAATGAGCCTGAGAGCCGGATACTTCTCCGCAATTACCTTTTGCAATCGCTGAAATTGCTGACCCGCTTCATCCCGATCCTTCTTATCAGTCAGGACCAATAGATGGGGTTTCGAATCAACAACTCCACGCGTGAGAAAATCACGAAGGACCTCAGACGCAGATTGGCTTCCTAAGCCATTCATAAATTTATCAAAGCCAAATTTCAACATATTTGCGGCAACGGTTCGGTAGCTCCGCTGTATTTTCAATTCCTCATCGTGAATAAACTGCTGATAAAGATTCATTTGACACATAATTTTTTTCTCATGCGACCTAAGATCATCCTCCCTATTTGCCCTTAACCGTGGATCATCGAACGCCTTTACTTCAACTAGCTTCAATACAGGGGTACCGTTTTCATCATAAACAATTTCAGCCATATCGATCCGATCTGCAACAGGCTTACTTTCGCCATTCAGTCGAGAAAAGGCTATTTCAAGATCCAGAAGAAACGGCCTCTTTTCGCCCTCAAGGTAAGATTTAAGTAAAGCCTTTTCTTTAGGCCTTTCATCATCACTTTTACTCGCGTACTTCTCCAGAAGGGGAATGTTCCCTATTTCTATGGCGGGATCAATAATATCTTTAACGAAAGACCAACCATTACGGGTCCCAGTAGACAAATCGTCAATCATCACCTGACCATTGGACTCTAGTGAAAGATAGGTGTCCGCCTTACCGTTTTCACCATGAACATACTTATGGTGAATTGTGTAGACATTCTTGCTCGCATTAGGGCTGAATTTAAGAACTGAACAACCATTCCAATAAATATTGAAATAATTATCACGGATACATACATGGAAGGGGTTCCGCTCACCATGCCTTGCACTCAGGATTTTTTGCCCAAGAGGAGATGCAAAAAAAACTTCCGCGTTTTCTAGAGCTCGCTTCTTATCAATGCCACGCTTAAAATCTCTCGTTTCAACTCCAACCATCTGAATTCCCTCCAATCAGTCTTGTTGTTATCAAATAACCAACCGGGACCACCTCTTTAGCCCTTGCTGGTCGAAACTGCGAACCCTGCACAAGCGAGACGATTGCACTCTTCTCGGCCACATCAATCAAAGAAATCAACAAACGTGTTTTTCTTTTCGATGTGGTATTCAGGAAGAGAGTCATTCAAAACAATTTGGATAACGAATTCTCAGAGTCACTCTGCCCCAACCCCCTCTAACCATTCTCATCGAAAAAAGCAGTAAGGTCATCTTCAAACCCCAGACAAATGACCTGCCAATAATAGATCAAAACACATTAAGCTAGCCAGCATAATACAGACACACCATTCAGGCCTGTCCATAAACGACATCGCATGTGAGATCTACCTCTTTCAAGTCCACCCTTCGCAACCACATGAGTTCAGCACAGCCGAGGCTCTCAACGTTTCGCTCAACAGCCCTCTTCGTCCATTCGCGAAGCAGACAAAACGACCGGGATACCCTGCTTAAACAAGCTCAAAGGGGGTGTCGTCCTTCAGAGGGAACACGTTATCGAAATGACCTGGGTAATCCTCGGCAAATTCGGTATGAACAGGAATCAAGGCCCGCGGATTCAGGGCTTGAGCAAAACTCTGTAAATCGGTGAGGGTTGCATGCCCGCTGGTATGGGCGTAGATAAATTTGACCCGTGGATCATTCTTGAAGGCGGCAATCTCCTGCGCTCCGTAATACTCAGCATTTGAGCATTTTAGATATCCCTGCCATTGGGAGTAGATCAGCGTAAGGGGCGCGTGCTCCATGAACTTGCGGATCCATTTATAATGGGACATCTTGCCCCAAAAAAGGTAGTTGGCCGGGTCGGTGTTCAACTCATCCATGGTGACCCGGTTGCCCCAGATTCGATGGGCAAAACTACCGAAATAGTCCGGGTTTGCCTTCAGGGCCTGATACTGTCGATTGCTGGCATACACCCTCACCTGCTCCCAATTCATATCGGGTACATTCCTGGTGACCTGATGCATCTGCTCCAGCACCCAGGCGGTGTAAATATCCAGAACGAGATCTTTCCCCGTAGCCCTGCAAGCCTTATAGGCCGAAACGAGGCGGTCAATGTTCTGCGATGAGGAGATCAAGAAGCTCATATTCTGCTGATCGCCAATCAGCTCATTGATCTTTTTCTGCACATCCTCTTCAAGAGGAAATTGGCTGTTGTCCCGCCGCAACATTGTGCCCTCCATAAACAGCAGGTCAATATTGCGGGGAGGGTCTTTGATCAGACGATCAAACAGGACAGATTTGCGTCCGTGAGCACGAAAATCGCCACTGTAAAACAGGCGCTTACCTTCGGCTTCGATCAAAAAAGCATAGGAATCTACGGCAGAATGGTCCATGAGATAAGGTGTGATGACAAAATCGCCGACACAGAATGATTTGCGGTGCGTAAAGTGTTTGAAATTGTTCCGTGGACACTCCCTGTTTAAGAAAATTCTAGTTGCATCAATCAAGGATTTCCCCAACCCACCGATGAAGACGGGAGTTTCCTCGTCGAGCTGCTCAATAAGACCATAGTGGTCCTGATGAGGGTGGCTGATCAATACGGCATCAGGCCTTATCTGTTTTGGATTCAGATATCGACTCTTTTCGCTGAGAGGTGCCCCTAGGTCCAACAGGATACGGGTACGATCGGCTTCAAGCTCGATGCAGGTACCCCCGATTTCCCTACTGCCACGGTGGATTGTAATTTTCAATTTGCCCTCCTTGCTGTTTTCACTTTTCAAGCAAGCAACAAACCCTCAGCTTGCTCCTATTCTCCCAAGGTGCTACCAAAAGAGACAGATCATCAATCTTGACAAACCAAAACCTTTCCAATCTTATAGACTCCCTATGCGACAAACCAGGTCGCTTTGGATTTCTGATATATCGATTCAAATGCGACACCATTGGTCGCCAGATCGAGTTAACTCTGACTGAGAGAACGGAGGCCGACATGGAAACCATCGTCAGACACTGGCACATCCTCAGAATGATCCCCGGGCGGGGAAAAACCGATGCTGGAACGATCCACAAAAAACTCCAGGCCCTGGCTCCAGGGGACATGGTCAGTCGTCGAACCATCGAACGGGATCTTCACAAGCTGATTGACTCCAGCTTTCCGCTGGAGTGCGACGGGAACAAACCTCAAGGGTGGAGCTGGCAACCGCAGGCTGGCGGACTGAACGTTCCGGGAATGGATCTCACGACCGCCCTTACCTTTCGCATGGCAGATGAGTACCTCAAGCGATTGCTCCCTACGAGTTACGCCGCCACCCTTACCCCTCACGTCACCCAGGCAAACAATCTCCTGAACACCATGGAGGACGACCTGATTGCAGACTGGCCTGACAAAATACGCGTCGTCCCGAGGACCCAACCCCTCCTGCCGCCAACGGTCTGCGCAGATGTCGTCGATGTTGTCTATGACAGCCTCTTTCGTAACAAGCGCTTTGAGGTGTCCTATCAGGCCGTCGGAGGACAAAACAAGCGCTATGAATTGAATCCCCTCGGGCTGATATTCTCGGACCCTGTTGTGTATCTGGCAGCCACCTGCTGGGACTACGATGACACTCGCCTCTTTGCACTGCACCGCATGAGTGATGCAGCAGGGCTCGATAAAGACGCGGCCGAAATTGAAGGATTTGACCTGCAAGAATACATCGATGGGGGAGCTCTCGGATTTGGCCAGGAGCTTGATAAAAAAATCCGACTGAAAGCCCTGTTCACAAGAGGAGCAGCACAGCATCTCAGGGAGAGTCCGCTTTGTGAAAATCAGAAAATCACAGACAGGAAAGACGGGCGGGTGCTGATCGAGGCTGAAGTTGCCGACACGGCGCAACTCAGATGGTGGCTACTCGGATTCGGCTCACAGGTTGAGGTCCTTAGCCCCAAGAAACATCGTGAGGAAATGATCGAAACCTGCCGGAGTATGGCTAAAAATTACAACTTGGAGGCGGACCATGCCTAAAGCATCGATACGGTCGAAAAGACCCATGGCACACCTCAGCAAATCACTCTTCATCACAGGATCACAGTGCCATAAAGCTCTGTGGCTGACGATACATCGACCAGATCTTCGCACTACGACCACGAACAATCCATCAGCCATGAGTGTGGGCACTGACGTAGGCAACCTGGCCCAACAACTTTTCCCCGGCGGGATAGCTATCCCCTATGCAGGGATGAGCGAAGATGAGCAGATTGCAAAAACACAGCAGCTCATGAAAGAGGGAGAAAAAGTAATCTATGAAGCGTCATTCAGGTTTGACGGTATTTTTATCAAGGCTGACATTCTGATCAAAAACGGCCGATACTGGCACCTGTATGAGGTGAAGTCGTCGACCAGTGTCAAAGAAGTTCATAAAAAGGACCTTGCTCTCCAGTATTACGTCCTCAAGAGTGCTGATGTTCCCATCAGCAAGGTGCACCTGGTTCACATCAACACCAGTTATGTCCGAAAAAGACGCCTCTCCCCCAAAAGGCTCTTTGCCATTACCGACTTGACCACTGAGGTCAAGGAGCAGCAAAAGACCATTGAGCTGGAGCTTCAACGCCTGCATGCTGCCATCTCAGGCGAGGAACCGGATATCGACATCGGCCCCCATTGTTCATCCCCTTACGACTGCTTCTTTGGTGAGCACTGCTGGGCGCACATCCCCTCCCCTTCGGTATTCTCATTTCGAGCTATCGGCAAACCTGACCCATTCGCCTACTACCGAAAGGGTCAGGTGAAACTGGAAGATATTTCCCGGGATGAACTCAAGTGGCGACAGCAGATTCAGCAGGATGGATATCTAAAAAAGGCCAGACTGTTTGATGCAACTTCCGTCTCCGACTTTCTCTCGCACCTGACATATCCTCTGAGTTTTCTGGATTTTGAAACGACCGGTATGGGCATGGCGGTGCCCATCTTTGATGGCACTTCGGCCTACCAGCACGTCCCCTTTCAGTATTCCCTCCACCAGCTCAAACGCCGGGGAGGAAAATTGCACCACAAAGCGTTTCTCGCAGACGTAACAGAAACTCCCCAGCAGGAATTTCTGGAAAGCCTGCTGGCAGACCTGCCCGAGAAGGGCAACATCATTGCCTGGAATAAGGGATATGAAATCCGCATCCTGAGAGAGCTTGCCGAAAGGTTCCCTCGAAAGAAAAAACAAATCGATGCAATCATTGACCGGTTTGTTGACCTTGCCGATCCGTTCAGGAATTACCATGTCTACGAACCGGGCTTTCGAGGAAGCTACTCCATCAAAGCGGTTTTGCCGGTATTGGTACCGGAGCTGAGCTACAAAGATCTGGAAATCGGCGACGGCATGTCAGCCGCATATGCCTGGATGGCCATGCAGCACAGCACAGACAAATCGCAAATCAACAAAACCAGGGAGGCCCTGCTTGGCTATTGCGAGCTGGACACTCTGGCGATGGTTAAGATTCTCGAAAACATAACTGAAGCATGCAAT
>SDWK01000829.1 GCA_004195335.1 Shewanella sp. | reverse complement strand
ATGCCTGAATACGCAAGCCGAGATAGATAGAGATTACATCTCAGATTACTGCAAGGACTGCGGCAAGAACATCGATGATTGTATCTGCGGTGATGATTGCGAAGAGTGCTGCCTTGATCCTGACTATTGCGAGTGTGAGGAGAGTGGAGATGAGTGATATTAAAGATGCGTTCTCAGAGGGTTTTCGTGATGGAATACAGCATGGGATCCGCCATTCGTCAGAGGACTTTGCGCGCGTAAGCCCTAATCATGGAATCAAAGACCACTGGGATATTTCAAAAGCTAAGCTAGCATCTGATAAGCAGCGAGACACCAGCGCTATCCAAAAGACTGCCATAGATTTATGGCCGGTCAGATCAAGAGCATCTCAAGTCTTGATGAAATGTTATGCAAGCTACGCACCCAGGCAGTGGAGGCGAGAAAATGAGTAAGTCACCATACGAATGTATGCCGCCACGAGATGAGATCATAGCCCGGCTGAACAATGTAAAGACTCAAAAGAACGCTGCTGCATCATACGGGATAAGCATGTGCATGATGCGGAGTTGGCTCGAGCTGAAGGATATAACTAGGTCTGATTACAACGGGAAGAGCGGAAATTTCGCATCCAAATGCCCGCCTTTTATCGAGCTGGTTGACGCTCGGAATAAACTCAAGACAAACAGGGAAGTAGGCAGGCATTTTGGCGTAGATCGCCGGACAGTTGAAGCCTGGTATAAGAAGCACGGCATCCAAGGCTATAAGCGCGAATGCCTTGAACCCAGTGATATCCCATTAATAAGGCAGCTGCAGGACCATTTATCAGCGGTCGAGTGCGGATTTAAATTTGACGTTGCATCACGCACTATCCGTGATGTCTGGAACGGCAAGTCTTGGAGACATATAGCATGACGAAATCAAAAGCACCACAGACATCAATGGTTTGCGCTGAGCATTACAACGCGCTGAAGCTGGAGCGGGATCAACTAAAGAGCATGCTTGGTGAAATTGTCCTTAAATCGGAGGCTGCGTTATCTGATCTAGGTTTTCTTCTTAACCATCAAAAAACAAACCTTGTCGATGGCTCTATGCTGCTAGACGGTCAGTCTGCTCATGAGCTCCTATGCGCTCTAAACCAAACCCCGGAGCAATGCCTGCTGATCCATGATGCGGAGGTGCTGGAATCGGTAGCCATTGAGATGTTCAGCGAGTTCACAGGTGAAGAGCGCCTATCGCTAGGGTCTATTGGGCTTTACCTTAACTCAGTGGCTGCAACGCTACGCAGCGAGGGGAAGGGGAATGGTGATGGTTACGGCCATAACCCGGGTAATAAAAAAGCCGGGTATGTTATGATTATTCTGCGCTCTAGGCTTAGCGGCTGAACAACTGGAACTCTGACCAGGCGAGCGCGACCCTTCAACAGAGCAGCTATCCAGAGGTGGCTATGATTACTCAAGAACGACTCAAAGAAGTACTGAATTATGACCCAGAGACCGGATATTTTACGTGGACAGTCGATCCTAATTTCAAGACATCATTTGTTGGAAAAATGGCCGGGTGGGTTGATCACTATAACGAAGGTCAGAATTCTTACGTCAAGATAATGATTGATTGCCACGCCTACAAAGCGCATAGGCTTGCCTGGCTGTATATGTATGGGCGCATGCCGTCTGGTCATATAGATCACTTAAACCACACCGGCACAGATAACAGAATCTTAAACCTACGTGACGTCTCACAGGCCGATAATAATCGTAACGCGTCTATGAGAAAGGACAATAAAAGCGGGGTCGTTGGCGTCGGCAGAGAAGGTAGTGATTGGAGGGCGTATATTCGGCATGAGGGCAAGCAGTACGCGCTTAAGAGAACTAAGGATTTTTTTGAGGCCGTATGCGCAAGGAAGTCCGCTGAGATAAAGTATGGATTCCACGAGAATCACGGAAGGACAGTCCCATGAGGAAGGTTGTAAGGACTATACGGCGTCCAGAAGACCTCCAGCCATTGCTCATGCTTCTAAGGGGCCGGTCAAAATATCCCTACACCGTTAATGTCATCGATGGCAAAGAGAGGCGCTCACTCGCTCAGAACCGGTTACAACGACAGTGGCTAAATGATGCAGAGGCGCAAGGCGATCAGACGTCTGAGGAGTACCGCGGATTCTGTAAACTGCATTTTGGTATTGCAATACTAAAATCTGAAAGTGACGACTTCGCTCAGGACTACGACGAGAATATCAAACCACTACCATATGAGACAAAGCTTAAGCTAATGATGGAGCCTTTCAGCCTGCCAATAACTAGCAAAATGAGCGTAAAGGGTAAAACTAAGTATCTCGACGCTATCTGGCAGCACTTCGCAGGACTTGGGATTCAATTAACCGATCCGGCAATGATGGGTATTGCGGATTGTTGGAAGAGGTGCGGACAGTGAACAAATTCAACACACCACCCCCAGCGCAGCAGGCTGATAAGTTTGCTGAGAGCATCAACCGGCGATCTCAGAGCAAGAAGAAGGATAGTTCGCGGCCCCGGCTTCAGGAGCTAGACCAGATGGCTCTTGAGCGCAATATAGCACGGCAAATTAGAGAGGTGTGGAATGAAACCTAAAAAGAAACTCAAGTCTATCGCCAAGATGACCGACGAATGCGCGACTCTCCTACAGAAGTTAGTGCGGGTCAAAGCTGC
>SDWK01000553.1 GCA_004195335.1 Shewanella sp. | reverse complement strand
ATATGTTGTGGTCCGTCTTTCACTATATAAAACTTTGATATATTCAGAGCCTGTGGAAAAAGCCGTTTTCATAAACCGAATCATCTCTCGATATTTCCGGTTTCTAACCTTTTACCTTTTTGAGCCAGTTAATCCTATTTACGTTTATCATCAACAGTAAGCGGTGCTAAATAAGCTTTGTCGGTAATGCCTTTCTTGCGCAGTGTTATGCCTACCAAGCACTCTCTCACAATACGTTCGGAATTGAGTACTGTTTCATAACCCGATACACGGTAGGGCAGCAGTTCGACTAATTCGAACCCAACCACGTTGCTCTCCGCACAGAGCCGGCGAATAAGTGGAAAGGTTTCACGCGGTGTGAGACCGTTAGGTTCCGGTGTGCCTGTAGCAGGCATATAGGCAGGGTCCATCACATCGATGTCAAAGGAAATAAAAAGGTACTCAGGGCCATCCTTAGCCTCACGGATAATGTCCTCCATTACATCTTTCCAACCGCGTTTTTCTATTTCGGCCATGGTGTGATAACGGAATCCCTGTTTACGCATCCATTCAAAGGACTCCTTATTAGGATAATACCCTCGTAATCCAACCTGAATAAAGTTTTTCCCAGGGACATGGCCTTCTTCAATCAAACGATAGACAGGTTGGCCGTGGCTGATCAGGTGTCCAAACATGCGCTTGGTTGCGTCATAATGGGCATCAAAATGAATTACACCGACATTTCCTTTACCATACACGTCAGCCAGACCGGCCACATCAGGATACATCAGCGAATGATCACCACCAATAATGATCGGAATAACATTTGTACCGTCTTTTCTTTTGACAGCAGCCACCTGGCGAATAAATTCACGAATAGCAGGCATACTGCGCTCCGTGCTTAAAAAGTCGACGGGCGCATCACCGTAATCAACCATGATCAACTCCTCAAATGGGTTGACCAAAGTTAGCATATGATCCATTGCAAACTTACCCCAGCCCACTGTACTCGGAGATGCACGAAAAGCCATGGGACCCCAGGCTGCACCACGGCCACCAGCGCCCATATCTGTGTATGCACCTATAATTGCAACATCTACATTGCCTGCCTTCAAATCCTCGGGTGTGAGGGCAATGGGCAATTTAAAAAAGGTTGGGATGCCAGCCCATCCAGGCCCCCCTGGGAAACGCTGAATATTAATCGGACCAGGTTCTCGACCTTTCATAAGATCTTCGCGAGTGGTTTGCCACACGTTATAAGCCGGGTCTTTTGTATCAAGAGGAATCACTGCTTTTTCCCCTTCTCGCATCGGGGCATGTTCGCCAGGATCATCAGGATCGTATTCATAGTATGTTGCCAATACCGGTGGCACCAATAAGGACAATACCATTATTGAGCTTATTAAAAGGAAACGAAAGGCTGTTTTCATAGGATGCTCCTTTTTTGTTTAGATTTTGTGTTGTTATGAAGCAGAATAATTCTGCGTATTATCGGGAATAATGTTTCTTAAATAATAATACCACAATGTGGTATTGTAAAGAGCGTTTCTGTTTTTTTTGCCGTGATACTATAAAAGAGGAATGATGTGGGTCGATTAGAAAGGAATGCTGGTAAAGTTTGAGGCTAACATTTTGTACCTGAACTCTTTATTGCCATACCGGTGATATATTGAGAGTATCTTATAAAAACCGTACTTGTCAAAACTTGTGTTATCTTGCCAGTATATGAACTTTAGGCAATGTTGTGATATCTAATCAGTCTTTAATTGATAATCTCCACACCAATCTAATTTTGTGGTTCTTGGCCATTTAGCCCCTGGATGCCATGGATCCAATTGAAACTCTTGATCTGGTGAAAGTAGATAATGACGATAAGCTTCTGCTGCATGCCGTCTGCATTCGCCGATATCATCTTCTACCTTCTCCCAATGTTTACAACTGGTACATTTTTCCATTTTTCGCTCCTTTCACATTTAGCCGATTCGATCAGGAAGGATGAAATCTGTTGCTGTAAGGTATTGCTCTAAAGACGCACGAGCTTGTGGCAAGCTACCTTATAGTAGGCAACTCCGCTTGTTATGTTAAGACAGTTTGCATTATTTCCCCAAGAATGGGTTTTGCTTTGTATCGTTACTATCGACAGAGATCTTGTTAAATAGTGGGAAACGAATCGAGAATGAGGTCAGCAGAATAAGAAATGTTACACAATGGAAACTGAGTAGAGATAGAGGACGGGTTTCAAAAGAGAATGTATCCGAGTAAATTATATTTAAACCGTAACAGTGTCAATAAAATTATAATTAATTTAAATATTTATATCACATAGTGGTATTGATTGATGGGGTTAATCGATGGAAAAGAGGGA